>JANMXB010000490.1:0-4917 GCA_031380765.1 Pseudomonadota bacterium
CACGTGAGATCGTTCTTACGGTCGTCGGAAACGGCATAGTTCGCGAATCTTATAGGATAGCTTTGGCCCGGTCGAACACGGCGCCCTCCCGCCATTTAACTTTGGGAACACCCTAAGTGGCATTAAGGAAGATCGAGTGAAGCGGATTATTCCCGCGGCATTGCTTGGTGCCGGGTTGATCGTCACCAGCCAGGCATGCTCGACGACTCTGTACGTTATGAGCGTCGGCAATTCGGATGTTCAAGTAATTATTAATGGCAGTCTCGTGCGTACTCTAGTGATTGGCGAGACATTGCCCGAAGGCGTGTCGCTCAGATCCATCGAGAACAATATCGCCGTGTTCGACATCGACGGCAAAGTCGTACGGTTCGGTCTTGGACAATCAACTACATCGCAAGCCGTGCTTCAAATCGGGCGCGATGGGCATTTCCGGACTGCAGCTCGAATCAACGGAGTGCCGGTGGCGGGGCTCATCGACACAGGCGCCACAAACGTTATTATTGGCAGCGCGACCGCTACTCGCTTGGGAATAAACTTTCGCAGTGGCCCGCTGCAAATAGCGCAGATCCCAAATGGGCGAATCGTTTCTTACTTAGTGGTTCTAGCGCGCGTCGAGGTCGGGGACATTGTCGTTTCTAACGTCGCTTGCAACGTACTTGAGGGCGCTCAAATCGCCCCCGATCTTGAAGTTTTGATCGGCAACAGTTTTCTTAGCCAAGTTCAGATGCAGCGCAGCGGGAACACGATGACCCTGAGTCGGAACAACGGGCTTTAGCTGCCCGAAGCAACATCGTAAGTCGCGAAAATTTAGTGTATGTCCCTTTCGACGTTCCGTTGCAGCGCTAAATTTGCAATCGGACGGCCGCAGGTGCAACATCCATTTTTCACTTAGCCACATCCAGTTGACGAGGGCGACGTACTTTGTCAGGAGCAGGTCATGGTTGACGAAGTGAACATACTCGGCGCTGACGGAAAGGCCCAGCCGAGCGACTTTGCTACTCCCGATATCGCAGCACTCGAGGTGAAAATTCTCGATGCCGGCGAACACCTTGTGCTAAGTGGTCCGACCGCTGAGGCAGTTCAAGCCGCCCTGAATAGCTTTATCAAGCGCGGCTCCAAGGTCGTATCGCAAGTTGGCCTTGTCGGAAGGCGTTGGGTAGCCGCGTGCGACACTCCGACAACTTCGACCGGATTGGATACAACGCAGACATTGAATTTGTCCGATGTAGTAAAAGTTCTTGATGCTAACGGTACGCGAATGCTTAGTGGTCCTGCCGCTTCGGCAGTCGAACACGCTCTGAATCGCTACATTGAACAGGGATCGACGGTGATATCCGCCGTCAGCCAAGTAGGCAAAAATTGGGTGGCTTCGTGCACAATTCCTCCGAAGGATACCGGCCTGGATGCGGGCCAGAAGCCTACCGCACTCGATGACGGCTGCCGCGTCGAAAATTTCGGATTCAAACGAATCATCTATGGCCCGAGTCAACTGATCGTGCAAATCCGAGTGGAGCAGATGAGGAAGTTCGGTGCACACCTTGTCGGTGACATTGAACAGGAAGGCGAAGAGTGGGTCGCCGTATGCGACATCGGCGGCACCTAGAATTCGAACCACGCCGCGTGGCAGACCTTCATTCAGGAGTTTTTGGGCGCGTGAACAGTAAGAGTGAGAATTAGAAAATCAGGGGGTCCGGTTCGCAATTATTTAATTGAAGAATATTCGAACCTGACCATAGCCTCGCGCCGCTATTAGACCGTAGTCTCCGCCGCGTTTGCCGCGACCCTCCAAGCTCCATCGCAGTTTCCGTACGCCGCCCGTTCCGGGAATCAGCTCGCCCGCGGTGGTCCGAGCGACCTTGCCTTTGCGCAAGTGTCACCGCGGCGCTCGATACGCCGACGGCCGCCGGCGAGTATGTGTTCGGCATCGTGCCGTTCCGGCATATGTTCGAAGCGCGGTCCGTCGACATCGCCATGCTCGATGTCATGCGCACCGGCGGCATCAGCGGCTGGCTCAAGATCGCCGCCATGGCCGAGGCGTTCAATCTGCGGGGCTTGGGCTGGAGTTCGACGAAAGGGTATGCGCGCAGTACGCGGCCTAGCCGCGCATCGTGTAGGCGCCGAAGCTTATGCGCCATTGGCAGCGATTTGTCTGGAAACGCGCTACTGCAGCGGACTTTAAGTGAAAAATGGCAGTATTCTATTTTCTTATTCCTTAGCTCTGCCGGGCGCCGACAAATCCGACCGACATGGCCCGCGTCCGTATAGCGAACAGGCGCGCGGATTCGTTGACACAGGGGCGCGCGCAGACCTATCTTTCCCGTCAGTTCACGAAGGAGGGCAGATGATCCGGATCCTGTTTGCGTTTCTCGCGCTCGCGTGCTGCGTGCAGCTGGCGCACGCACAGGCCCAGAAGTATCCGTCGCGCGCCGTCAGGCTGATCGTCCCGGTGCCGCCGGGCAGCGGCACGGACCTGATCGCACGCACGCTCGGGCAGAAGATGTCCCTGAACATGGGAGTGCCGTTTGTGGTCGAGAACCGCGGCGGCGCGAGTGCCGCGATCGGCACCGACCTGCTCGCCAAGTCGCCGCCCGACGGCTACACCATCATGATGGGCTACACCGTCCATGCCACCAACCCGATTTTCAACAGCAAGCTGCCCTACGACACGCTGCGCGACACCGCGCCGATCGCCTACGTCTGTTATATCCCGCTGGTGCTCGACGTGCACCCGTCGGTGAAGGCGAACTCGGTGCAGGAGTTGATCGCCTTCGCGCGGGCGAATCCGGGCAAGCTCTCCTACGCCTCGGGGGGCGCGGATGCGGGCGCGCACCTGTCGGGCGAGCTGTTCCGCTTGCTGACGCAGACGGATGTTGTTCATGTGCCCTACAAGGGCAATGCGCCGGCGGTGGCCGACCTCCTGGGCGGCCAGGTGCACATGATGTTCGACATCGTCACCACCTCGCTGCCGCTCATCCGCAGCGGTAAGCTGAAGGGCCTGGCGGTGACCAGCGCCAAGCGCTCTTCACTCGCCCCGGAGCTGCCCACCATGATCGAGGCCGGCCTGCCGGGATTCGAGACCACGGGCTGGTACATGATGCTTGCGCCCGCAGGAATGCCCAAGGACGTGATGACGGCGCTGAATACGGAACTGAATCGCGCCATCAAGGATCCGGACGTGGGCGCCAAGCTGGGCGCGCAGGGCGTCGAATGGGTGGGCGGCACACCCGAGCAGGCCGACGCGTTTCTCAGGGCCGAGATGGCGCGCTGGGCGAAGATCGCCAAGGACACCGGCATGAAAGCGGATTAAAAGGATGGTGGAAGAATGAAACTCGCGAAATGAAGCTCATCGCACAATGAAACTAATCGACATTCACTCGCACTGGGGCACGAAGAAAGGCTACGTGCTGCGCACCGACGCCGCGCTCAAGCAGCAAAAGAGCACCTGGAATTCCGAGCCGAAGTACCACAGCGAGGAGGAGATGGCGGATTACTTCCGCGCCCAGAACGTCAAGGCGATCCTCGACTTCGGTTTCACAAAAAGCATGCCGGTCAGGGAGGCGCGCGAGTACCACGACTACGGGCTGGAAACGCAGCGCAAGCACCCGGACGCGATCCTCGGCCTGTGGCTGCAGATCGACCCGCACAGCGGCGCGGAGGGCGCGGCGGAATTCAAGCGCTGCATCGAGGCGAGCGCGGGCTTCGTCGGCATCGGAATCTCGGGCAGCGGCACGGGCTACGCTTGCGCCGATCCTATCTACGACCCCTTCTACGAGGTAAGCATCGCCGCCGGGCGGCCGGTGCTGATCTTCGTCGGCACCACCGGCGCGGGCGCCGGGCTGCCGGGCGGCGGCGGCATGATCCTCGACCACTGCCACCCGCGCCACGTCGATAGGCTTGCCGCGCGCCGCCCCGACCTCAACATCATTGCCGCGAGGCCGGCCTGGCCCTGGCAGGACGAAATGATCGCGGTGATGATCCACAAGCCCAACGTGTGGTGCGAGCTGCACGGCTGGTCGCCCAAGTACTTCACCGAGTCCCTGAAGCGCGAGGTTTCGCGGCGCCTGCAGAACCGCCTGATGTTCGGCGCCGACTACCCGCTCTTCACCTACGAGCGCCTGGTGGCCGACTGGCGGGCGCTCGGCTACGAGGAAGCGGTGCTTGAGAAGGTGTTTCACAAAAACGCGGAGGCCTTCTTCGCGAAGTGCATGCCGCAGTTGCGCCTCTGACCATGGAGCTGGGCCTTAAGGGCAAAGTGGCGATCGTCGGAGGGTCGAGTGAGGGAATCGGCTACGGCATCGCACGCCTGCTTGCGGGCGAAGGGGCGAGCGTGGCGTTGGTGGCGCGGCGCGCGGAGCCCCTACAGGCCGCGGCCGAGCGCCTCGCCGGCGAAACCGGCGCGCAGACCTTCGCGATCCCGGCCGACATTCGCAAGGCGGACGACTGCACGCGCATCGTCGAGGCCGCGGCAGCGCATTTCGGCCGGCTCGACATCCTCGTCAACAACGACGGCGCGCCGCCGCTGGGCCTTCTCATGGAGTTCGACGACAAGGCCTGGGACCAGGCAGTGCAAAGGAACCTGATGAGCGTGGTGCGCCTGTCGCGCGCCGCGGTGCCGCATATGAAGCTTGCCGGCGGCGGACGCATCGTCAACATCACTGCGCTATCGGTGCTGCAGCCGATGCCGAAGTTCGGGCTTTCGGTGGCCACCTGGGCCGCTGTGATCGGCTATGCCAAGACACTGTCGCTGGAAGTGGCGGCCGACAAGATCACCGTCAACACCATCTGCCCGGGACGCATCGCCACAGGGCGGCTGGCCACGGTGTTCGGCCAGGAAGCCGAGGAACTCGCCAAGCAGGTGCCGGTCGGGCGCATTGGCGAGCCTGAGGACATCGCGGGCCTGGTGGGCCTGCTCGCCTC
>JANMXB010000530.1:0-7068 GCA_031380765.1 Pseudomonadota bacterium
TCTTCGGCGATCTCCGCGACCCCGATTCGATGCTCTCCGCCATCATCGCCTTGAGGCCGACGTAGGGTTTCGGCTCGACTTCTTCGGCCCGGAGCGCCGCACCCGGCGTGCCGGGTCTCGCGCGCAGTTCTTCATTCAGACGAAGATTGTCGGCTTTGCAGGCTTCCAGCTCGACCAACTGGCGCCGCGCGCGCGAGATAGCCCAAGTGCCCTTGATCATGGCCGGCGACGAGACCAGGCCGGCAATGAAGATGCCGACGCCCAGCGCCACCAGAAGCACGACGGCGAGCGTGCTGTCGAAGTGCCAGAGGGCGAAGGTCACCGCCACCGGCACGCTGTTCTGCAGGGCAAACAGGACAGCCGCAATGGCGAATCCGACGCCCAGTATCAGCAGGAGTTGCATGATTTTCCTTTGCTCGAGGGCGAGACGCCGGAAAATTCCGCGCGTGCGCGACGATTCTCCAGTCTATCGGGACCCTGCGCTTCGCGTCCGTTCGCCATCGAACATATTGCGCCCGCGCGCATCGCCAGTTCACCGGCCGCACTTCAGCCGGGCGGTGCCCGTGTTGCGAACAGCCACCTGCAATGCCGACCCGGCGCCTTTTTCATAGCCAAGGCGAAACGGCAGCGGCTTCACGCCGGGCGTTTTTTGGTACGCCGCGGCAAGGGACCGCTGCAGGTTCTGCTCGAACGCGGCATTGGGCTTGGTGAATTTGCCGTACAGCCGCACTGCAAACGCCTGGCTCAAGGGGGCATAGTCGATGCCGGTCTCGTCCTGGACGACCACCGGAGCGTTCTCGACCACGCTGGTGCGGAATATCGAGAACTCCGGCCCCTGCGGATGGTGCGAGGCCGCTTTCAGGATCGTCGGATTCGCGGCCATGCGCTCGAGCCATCTTCGCGCGCCTGGAGCCTTGCGCAGTGAAGTATCCGAGAGGTCCATGCGTACGTAGTCGACGAGAACCCTCCGGCCGTTCTTTCTGAGGGTGAGCCGCACGGAGTCCCACGTGTCGTCTTTTGCGGGTTCTGCATCGCGCAGGTTGAGCTGGCTGGTATTGAGATCCAGCACGATCGGCTCGACCGCCTCGATTTCGAAACCCAGGCGAACTGCGAACGCCATCAGCGGTCCGGTAATCCCGAGGCGCGTGCCTTGCGCCTGGGTTTGCGCCACCAGGTCGTTGGTGCGGAAAAAGCCCTCGGTGCCGTAAAACCTCCACGCCCTGCGAAACGCGGCCATGTAGCCTTCGAGTTCTTCCTTCGAAAAACTTTCCAGCCGGGGCGGCGCCTCCGCTTTTTCCAGGGCGGCCAGGACGTAGCGGTCGGCATCGGGAAAAAGATCGTAAGCCCACGGCAGGTCCGGTCCGGAGAAGGGATAGAAGACCGTGCCCTGGTCTGTACGCTCGACCTCCTGGCACGCCCACTGGCGCAAGGGATGCCCGATGCGCTTTTCGTTTTGGGCCCAGAAGGAGGAAACCTCCTGCGCGTAGGCGCGCCACGGGCCTTCCGCTTTGCCCGAGGCAGTCGCGCCCGGCAGGATACCGGCTATGACCCGTGCCGTGTCGTCAGGATCCGCCGCCAGCGACCGGTCCGAAAACGCTCCGCCGAGCATCGCCAGAATTGTGCACACGACCGCAATCGGGCGGATGCTCCACCGCCGAATATTCGCCACTTGGCCTCCGATTTCCCGGATTTCCCTGCAGCGATCCTACCGGTGCGGGCAACCCCGTTCCATGCGCTAGTGCACGCAGCCAACGGTGACCCGGTTTGTGGATAAAATCACTGCGCCAGCACGCGTGCCAGGTCGAGCAGCTCCAGGTCGAGGGACTTCGTTCTGCCTGCAACCTCGGCAAGTGGCGTCGTAACGATGTCGCGGCCCGCCAGCCCTACCAGCATGCCGGCCTCGCCCCGCGCGAGTGTTTCGACCGCGGCCGCGCCCAGACGGGTGGCCAGCACGCGATCGAATGCAGTTGGCACGCCGCCCCGCACGACGTGGCCGAGCGTGGTGACGCGCAATTCGAACCCGATGGTGTCCTGATGCTCGTTGAAATGCTGCAGCAGCGCCTGCGCGTCGTGACGCGAGCCCTCCGCGACGACTACCACCGCATGCGTTTTGCCGCGCTGGTAAGCGGCGCTGAGCCGGTTGGCAACGATGCGCGGCTCGACGTGGTATTCGGGGGTCACGATCACCTCTGCCCCGCCCGCGATGCCGGCCATCAGCGCAATGTAGCCGCAGTTGCGGCCCATGGTCTCGACGAGAAAGGCGCGCTGGAGCGACGAGCCGGTGGTGCGCAACCGGTCGATCGCCTCGAGGGTGATGTTCACGGCCGTGTCGACGCCGATTGTGACATCGGTTCCGAAAACGTCGTTGTCGATCGTCGAGGGCACGCCCGCGACCGGGAAACCTTCCTGCGCGAGCAGGCTGGACGCCGCCTGCGAGCCGCTGCCCCCGATCACGACCAAAGCGTCTATGCCGCGCCGTGCCAGGTTGTGCAACGCCCTGGCGCGGCCGGAAGGTTCGTGAAATTCCGTGCAGCGGGCGCTGCCAAGCACCGTGCCGCCGCGGTGGATGATTCCGCCGACGTCGCGGGCGAGCAACTGCGCCATGTTGTCACCGATGAGGCCGGTATAGCCGTTGCGCACGCCGAAGACTTCCCAGCCCTGGGCAATGGCCGCGCGCGTCGCTGCGCGCACCGCGGCGTTCATGCCGGGTGCGTCACCGCCGCTGGTCAGGATTCCGATCCGCTGCATGGCTCCAGTGTACAGGCGGGGATCATTGCAGACAGCGAGCCAGGCTACACAAACGAATACTCCTCGCTCAGGGGATGTGGCGCGCGCCCCCCGCGAACGCAGCCACCCGATCGGCCTCCTCCTGAAATTGCGGAGTCTCATCTCGTGGGCGACGGGTATCGGCGCCCGCGGTTCGTCCCGCTTCGTTTTTCCACTCGCCGGAAGCGTCCCATTGATTCGGCAGGATGCGTATCCCGCCCGGCTCGGTCATGAATGCAAAACCCCGCAGCGCTTCGCGCACGATATCCAGTTGATCGGCGGGCTCGAACGGCTTGCCCGATGTGTGTCCCAACGGGTAATCGACGAAAACGGCACGCGGTGGACGGCCGCTCTCGAGAATATCGAGCGCGCTGCCAAGGCACATCGTCGGGATGCCGTTGGCCTCGAGGTGACGCGCAACCAGACACACGGTCTGGTGACACACCGGTCACATCGCAACCAGAAGCGCCGCGTCGACCTGCTGGGCCCTGAATGCCGAAAGCAGCGCGGGCGCCAGCTCCTCGCGCACGCGGCGCTGCGAATAGATGGCGCCCATGCACGAAAAAACCTCCCCGGCGACCTGGCCGATGAAACCCTCGGACGCTAGCGCGCCCAGCACCTGATTGGGGAAGAGGCAGCCGGGGTCGCGCCTGGCATCGGCCAGGTAATTTTCGGTCAAGTGGGAAAAGCGCAGGTCGCGGTCTGCCGTTGTCGCCGCGATCCGCCGGATCGAGGCATCGTCTTTGTAGTGATAGGCCACTTGTCCGAGCGCGTACGCACCGGAAGTCGACAGCATGCCGATCCGGGCGGCGGACAGCGGCTTGGCGAGGGGCCGCAACACCGGAGGCTCTTGCGCCTTGAACCAGCGATAGGGGGCGTGGCCAAGGCGCTGGTAGCGCTCGGCGATGGACTTCATATAGCTGACGGTCATCGTCGTTCTCCGCGTGCGTGCACCATCGATCCTATCGGAACGGGTCAATCCCGGTGAGCTCGCGCCCCTGGATGAGCGTGAGGATGCCGGGCGTGCCATCCGGAATGGTCAAGCTCCTCACGTCGCGCGCAAGCTGCTCGAGGCCGAGCTCCCTGCTCAACCCCATCGCGCCATGGATGCGCATGGCGAGTGCGATGGCCCTGTCGCAGGAGTCCACGGCGTAGCGCTTCGCCATCGCCGAGAGGCCATTGGCCCGTTCGCCCCGGTCCAGCGCGGCGAGCGCGTTGTAGCACAAGAGGCGGCTCGAAATTACCGCGGTCTCGATGTCGGCAAGGTCGTTCTGGATGAGCTGGAATCCGCCGATGTAGCGGCCGAACTGCTTGCGCTCGCCCGCATACTTGCGTGCCGCATCCAGCGCTTTCTGGCCTGCTCCCACGGCAAGCAGGCCAACGAGCGGCCGGTTGGCGAGCCAGGTGAGCGTGAGCAGCTTCGCCGTCTCGCCCGTATCGGGGCACAGGTTGCGCCTTGGTACGCGGCAGCCGTCAAAGGCGACCTCGCCAAGCGGCGCCTGGCGCAATCCGTGCATCTGGATTTCGCGCGCCTCGAACGGCGACTCGAGCGGATCGACGAGCACTCTTGCAAGGCTCGTAGTGCCGTCGGCATTGACCTTGCGGCAGGTGACGTTCATCAGGTCGCAGACGGTGGAATTGGAGATCCACTGCTTGCGCCCCTTGAGCACGAGATGGTCGCCGTCCTCGGTCACTGTGGTCTTGATGCCGCGCGGGTCCGAGCCGACGTCCGGCTCGGTGCTGGCAGTGCACGCGATCTTGCGCCCGGTCATGAGATCGGCGAGATAGCGCTCTTTCTGTTCTTCGCTGCAGCCGAAAAAAACGCGGGCGGTCGTGGCCTCGTGCGGCTGCACAATAAGCGTGACGTTCGGGGGAATCTGCTCGGTAATGAGCCCGTAGTCGAGCATCCGCAGTCCTGCGCCTCCGCTCGCCTCGGGGATTCGCGCCGCGGTAAGGCCCAGTTCCGCCGCCTTTTCCATGATCTTCAGGATGACCGGCTTGGGCAACGCGCGATCCCTGTCGTTCGCGTTCAGGATCGGCTGGATGTGCTTGTCGACGAGCTTGCGGGCCGCATCGACCATCATGCGCTGCTCCTCGCTCAGTGAAAAATCCATGGGTCGCTCTCCTGTCTTGTCGATTCAGGCTCAGGCGACGAGCCTCGTTGCATCCGGTTCGTAACCAAGCTCCGCAGAAATCCGTGCCGCGGTGCGGACCACGTGCGGAATGCACGCATCGACCAGTTCGCGGTTCATGCGGAACACAGGCACCGCGATGCCGCACGACAGGCTCACCGCACCCGAATGGTCCCGGATCGGGGCCGAAATGCCGCCCATTTCCGGATGGTTTTCGGCGCGCGTCACCGCATAACCCTTTGCCGCGGTTTCGCGCAGGATCGCAAGCAGGCGCTGCGGGCTGGTGACTGTCTTTGGAGTGCGCGATTCGAGGGGCCGGGCGAGGACGCGCTCGGCCACTGCCGGATTGAACGCAAGGATGCTCCGGCCTGTGGAGGTGCACCAGGCCGGGCTCAACTGGCCCATCCTCGTCTGTACGTGAATCGACCGCGGGCTCTCGACTTTGGAGATGTAGACGATCCCGCCGGAAGGGTCGAGCATGGACAGGTGCACCGTCTCGTCCGTCGCAACCACCAGTTCCTCCAGCCACGGCCTCGCAACCTTCACCACATCCAGCCGGCCGACGACGGCCGCGCCTAGGCGCCAGAGCTTGAGGGTAAGGCTGTACTGGCTCGTGTTCGGGTCCTGCATCAGGAAGCCCGTATTGACCAGGGTCGACAGCATGCGATGCACCGTGCCTTTCGGTTTTCCGGTTGCTTCGACGACCGTCATCAGCTGCACGGGCAGGCCGGTGCTGCCGATGAACTCGAGCACCTCGAGCGTTCCGGCAGCCGACGCGATCAGGTGGTTGCGGCTCGGGGCCTTGCCTTCGCGCTTTTTCGATCGGCCGGACGCCGGCATTCGCCTGTCTCCGAAATGGATTCTTAAACGCGTTCTGCAATGCAGAACTTGCATGGGATCTTCATAATACTTGCTCCGATGCGCTATACAGCATGCTGCACCGCGGGTTTCACATAGCGGAACCGCAATCGCACCCGGCAATGTAAGCTAGGCTTCGATGAACGGCAACGGCCCCCTTTCCGACTATCGCGTGCTCGAGCTGGGCTCGACGGCCGCGGGCCCCTTTTGCGCCAGGCTGCTCGCTGATTTCGGCGCGCAAGTCGTCAAGATCGAAGCGGTCGAAGGCGACCCGATCCGGCAGATGGGCGAAGTCGTGAATGGCAAGTCTCTCTACGGCGCCAGCATCTGCCGCAACAAGCTCATCGCGTCGTTCAATTTCCGCAAGTCCGAGGCGCGCGACCTCGTCAGGGCAGTGATCCCGAAATTCGACATCGTGGTCGAAAACTTCCGCCCCGGCACGCTCGAAAAATGGGGCCTGGGCTACGAGGACCTGCGCAAGCTCAATCCCAAACTCATCATGACGCGCATCAGCGGCTACGGCCAGACCGGCCCGTACAAGGATCGGCCGGGCTATGGCGTGATCGGGGAGGCCATGAGCGGCCTGCGACACATGATTGGCGACCCCGACCGGCCGCCTTCGCGCGCCGCCATCCCGCTCACCGACTACATCACCGCCCTCTACGCGGCGTTCGGCACTGTCACGGCGGTGGTTGCGCGCGAAAAGAGCGGCGCCGGCCAGTGCGTGGACGCTTCCCTCATAGAATCGGCGTTCAGCTTCATGGAGTATCACGTCCCGGCGTACGAGAAGTCGGGCAAGATCGGCGTGCGCACCGGGCCGCGGCTTGCCGACAGCGCGCCCAACACCCTTTTCCCCACGCGATGCGGAAACTATATCCACATCGCCGCGCTTGCCGATGCGGTGTTCCGCCGGCTCGCGGTTGCGATGGGGCGCCCCGAGCTCGGCGCCGACCCGCGCTTCGCGGAAATGAAGATCCGCAACCAGAACCAGGCATTGATCGACAGCCTCGTTGGGGAATGGACCATGGCCCACGACATCGAGGAGCTCGAGGCGACGCTCAACAAGGGCGATGTGCCGGCAAGCAGGATCTTCACGATGGAGGACATCTTCAAGGATCCGCACTACCGCGCGCGCGACATGCTCGTGCCGACGCCCGACGACGACATGGGCAGCGTGACGCTTGCCGGCGTGGTGCCCAAGCTCTCGGCCACGCCCGGAAAACTGCGCTGGGCGGGACACCGGATAGGGCAGGACACCCGCGCGTTCCTGAAAGATGCCGCGCGCCTGTCGGACGCCGACATCGACCGGCTG
>JANMXB010000540.1:0-4870 GCA_031380765.1 Pseudomonadota bacterium
TTCGCCGCAGAGGACGCGGCGGCCTCCGATAGAATTCCGATCCTTACACCCACTGAAGAAGGAACGACATGAAAGTCGTCATCACCGGAGGCGGAGGCATGCTGGGTTTCAAGCTTGCCAAGGCATTGCTCGCGCGCGGACGGCTGACCGGCGCAGACGGCAAGGAAACCGCAATCACGCGGCTCACGCTTTTCGACGCGGCCCTGCCTGCCGCGCTTCCCCAGGATTCGCGTCTGGAAGCGGTGGCGGGCGATATTTCCGCTCCTGGCGTGCTCGCGAAGGTCGTCACACCCGACACCCAGTCGATCTTCCACCTTGCATCGGTGGTTTCAGCCGGCGCCGAGGCCGATTTCGACCTCGGCTGGCGCGTGAATCTCGATGGCGCGCGCACGCTCCTGGAACTGGCCCGCAAATGCGCAAGGCCGCCGCGCTTCGTGTTCTCGAGCTCGGTGGCGGCGTTCGGGGGCGACCTCCCGGAAGTGCTGGACGACTCGACCACGCCCAACCCGCAGACGTCCTATGGCGCACAGAAGGTGTGCTGCGAGTACCTCGTGACCGATTACACGCGCAAAGGATTCATCGACGGACGCAGCCTGCGCCTGCCCACGATCGTCGTGCGTCCGGGCAAGCCGAACCTTGCGGCCTCCTCGTTTGCGAGCGGCGTGCTGCGCGAACCGCTGAACGGAGTTGTGTCCGAATGTCCGGTCTCGCTCGATACCGGAGTCTGGCTGCTTTCGCCCGGCCGCTGCATCGAGTCTTTCATCCATGCCCACGAAACCGCGTCGTCCGCGTGGGGCATGAGCCGGGTGCTGAACCTGCCCGGAATTACCGTTCCGGTGGAGGGAATGATCGACGCGATGCGGCGCGTGGCGGGCGACGCCGCGGCCAGGCGCGTCGTCTTCAAGCCTGACGAGCGGATCCAGAAAATCGTCGCGGGATGGCCGGTAAAATTCCGCACGCCGCGCGCGCTGGCCATGGGATTCAGGCCGGATGCCGATGTCGACAGCGTCATCCGCGCGTACATTGCTGAGGAAGGCATCGGCGCAAGCTAGAGAAACGTACCAGCACCTACTCCTGCTCGGCCCAGCGCTGGCTGCGGTGGACTGCCTCGCGCCAGCGGCCGAGCATGTCCGCGACCACCGCCGGTTTCATCTGCGGCTCGAAGGTGCGGTCGATCTCCCAGTGCGCGGCGATTTCCTCCCGCGATTTCCACACGTTGGTCGCCAGGCCGGCGAGGTACGCCGCGCCAAGCGCGGTGGTTTCCTGCACGCGCGGACGCAGCACCGGCACGCCCAGAATGTCGGCTTGGAACTGCATCAGCAGGTTGTTGGCAGTGGCGCCGCCGTCGACGCGCAGCTCGGTGAGCTTGCGGCCGGCGTCGCGTTGCATCGCGTCGAGCAGGTCCGCGGTCTGGAACGCGATCGATTCCAGCGCGGCGCGCGCGATGTGCTCGCGCCCCGATCCGCGCGTGAGTCCGAGGATGGCACCGCGCGCATAAGGATCCCAGTGCGGCGCGCCCAGGCCCGTGAAAGCCGGTACGAGATAGACCCCGCCATTGTCCGGCACGCTTGCGGCAAGGGTTTCGATTTCGGCCGATGATTTGAAAAAACGCAATTCGTCCCTCAGCCATTGCACCACTGCGCCACCGACGAACACGCTGCCCTCCAGCGCGTATTCGCGATCGACGTCGCGTGCATCGCGGCTGCGCCCCATTTGCGCGCACGATGTGGTGAGCAATCCGTTGCCCGAGGTGACCGCGCGGTCACCGGTGTGCATGAGCATGAAACAGCCCGTGCCATAGGTGTTCTTGCCCATTCCGGCCTTGTGGCAGCCTTGTCCGAAGAGGGCCGCCTGCTGGTCCCCGGCGATGCCCGCAATGGTGACCGGCTCGCCAAGAATTTCGGGCGCGATCATTCCGAAGGCACCCGATGAAGCAAGCACATCCGGCAATATCGCGCGCGGTACGCGCAGGATTTCGAGCAGTTCCCCGTCCCAGTCGCCCTTGTGGATGTCGAACAGCATCGTGCGCGACGCGTTCGACGGATCAGTCACATGCAGGCGGCTTTGCGACAGATTCCACGCCAGCCAGGTATCGACCGTCCCGAAGGCAAGCTCGCCGCGCTCGGCGCGCGCGCGGGCGTCCGGGATGTTGTCGAGCATCCATGCGATCTTGGTCCCGCTGAAATACGGGTCGAGCACGAGCCCGGTTTTGTTCTTGATGATGTTCTCGACGCCGGCCTCCCTCAGTTCGGCGCATTTGGCGGCGGTGCGCCGGTCCTGCCACACGATTGCGTTGTGCAGGGGCTCACCGCTCTGCCGATCCCAGAGGATCGTGGTCTCGCGCTGGTTTGCAATTCCGGCCGCGACGATCTCCGCCGAGCCGATTTCGCCTCGCTCGAGGGCTTCGCGCGCCACGTCGCGCTGCGATTCGAATATCTCGACCGGATCGTGTTCCACCCAGCCAGGCCTGGGATAGATCTGGCGGATCTCGCGCTGCGCGCTCGAGACCGATACGCCTTCTTCGTTGAAGACAATGGCGCGCGAGCTGGTGGTGCCCTGATCGAGTGCGAGGATGTATTTCATGTTTCGCGCCAATAAGTTGGAATTCTAGCAGTGGTAAAATTGCTCGCATTGCAGCATGCCCGTGAGTCCCCCTTCAATGCCTCTTCCGATCCAGGATGTCGAGCGCGAGCTTACCCACACCCGCCGCGTGCGCTTCGAAGGCTACCGGCGCGCCGATGGCCTGTGGGACATCGAAGGCCACTTGACCGATATCAAGAATCACGACTTTACCCTTCAAACGGGGGTGCGCCGCGCGGGCCTGCCGGTGCATGATATGTGGGTGCGCCTCACGATCGACACCACTCTCAACGTAGTCGACGCCATAGCGGTATCCGATGCGGTGCCTTATCCGGGCGGATGCGACACAATCGGTCCCGCCTATGCGAAGCTGATCGGGCTCAACCTGATGGATGGTTTCAGGAAAAAGGTCAGGGAACGGCTCGGTGGGATCCATGGCTGCACGCATATTTCCGAGATGCTCGGGTTCTTTCCGACGGCCGCGATCCAGACTTTCGCGGGGGAACGCAGTGAAGTGCCGGACGATGGCACGAAGCCGTTCCAGATCGACCAGTGCCACGCGCTAGCATCGGGCTCTCAGACGGTCCGCACGCTGTATCCGAAGTGGTATAGGCGCAGTACATAGACCGCGCAGTACAAAACCCAAGTCTGAAACCGTCGGGGGATAAACGAGCATGAAGATCCACGAATACCAGGGCAAGGAACTGTTCCGGAAGTTCGGCGTGGTCACGCCGCGCGGGACGCCGTGCTTTTCCGTCGACGAGGCAGTCGAGGCGGCCAAGGGCCTCGGAGGCAAGGTCTGGGTCGTAAAGGCGCAAATCCATGCCGGCGGCCGCGGCAAGGGCGGCGGCGTGAAGGTCGCCAAGTCGCTCGACGAAGTGCGCGCAAGGGCCAAGGAAATACTCGGCATGCAACTCGTCACGCACCAGACCGGTCCGCACGGCCAGAAGGTACGGCGGCTGCTGGTCGAAGAGGGCGCGGCCATCTTGCAGGAACTCTATGTCGGCATGGTCGTCGACCGCGGCACCCAGCGCGTGGCGCTGATGGCGAGTTCGGAGGGCGGCATGGATATCGAGGAGGTGGCCGCGCATACGCCCGAGAAAATCCACAAGGTGTTCATCGACCCCGCGGCTGGGCTTACCGATGCGCAGGCCGAGGAGATGGCGAAAAAGATCGGCATCGCGGCGCCGTTGGTGGCGCAGGCCCGCGATCTGCTGAAGTCGCTTTACAAGTGCTTCGACGAGACCGACGCGTCGCTCGCCGAGGTCAACCCGCTGATCACGACCGGTGACGGCAAGGTGATTGCGCTGGACGCCAAACTCAATTTCGACGACAACGCGCTGTTCCGGCATCCCGACATCGTTGCCATGAGGGATCTGGACGAAGAGGATCCGGCAGAGGTCGAAGCCTCTAAATTCGACCTCAACTACATCCAGCTCGAGGGCAACATCGGCTGCCTCGTAAACGGCGCAGGACTGGCCATGGCCACGATGGACATCATAAAGGTCTATGGCGGCAGCCCGGCGAATTTCCTCGACGTCGGCGGCGGCGCAACCACCGAGAAGGTGACCGAGGCCTTCAAGATCATGCTCAAGAGCCCCGGCCTCAAGGCGATCCTCGTGAACATCTTCGGCGGCATCATGAAATGCGACGTGATCGCGGCCGCGTGCGTCGAAGCGGCAAAACAGGTGAAGCTCTCGGTGCCGCTCGTGTGCCGTCTCGAAGGGACCAACGTGGAACTGGGCAAGAAGATCCTCGCCGATTCCGGCCTGCCGATCATTTCCGCCAACAACATGAGCGACGCGGCGCAGAAAGTCGTCGCCGCCGCCGCGGGGAAAAAATGAGCATCCTCATCGACAGGAACACCCGCGTGATGACGCAGGGCATCACCGGCAAGACCGGCCAGTTCCACACCCGCATGAGCCGCGAGTATGCCAACGGCAAAAACTGCTACGTGGCCGGCGTCAATCCGAAGAAGGCAGGCGAGGACTTCGAGGGCATCCCGATTTTCGCCAATGCCAGGGAGGCGAAGGAAAAAACCGGCGCCAACGTGTCGGTAATCTACGTGCCGCCGCCGTTTGCCGCGGCAGCGATCGACGAGGCCGTCGATGCGGGACTCGACCTCGTGATCTGCATCACCGAGGGCATTCCGGTGCGCGACATGATCCGCACCAAGTACAAAATGCTGGGCAAGAGGACGCTGCTGATCGGGCCGAACTGCCCGGGCCTGATCACGCCCGAGGAAATCAAGATCGGCATCATGCCCGGCCACATCCACAAGAAAGGCCCG
>JANMXB010000546.1:0-2985 GCA_031380765.1 Pseudomonadota bacterium
CTGCGTCGCTTCGGGGGTCCCGCGGAAGGCCGTGAAGATCGGGCCGATGTAGTAGACCGCGCCGAAGTAACCGTCGATCGGCGAGGGCTTGCGCTTGGCCGATTGCAGCGTCCATACGAGGTCTTCCTCGGCTTTTGCCGATTCGCGCATGTACTGGCGCAATCGGTCGATATCGAACTTGATGCCCGATACACGCTCCAGGGTCGGGATGACCTTTTCCTTGAGCTGCTTCACGACGTAGTCGCGCATGCTCGGCGTGATGTGTCCGTCGCCCTGGTAGGGCACGTGCAGCATCACCGTTTCGCAATCGTATTTCTGCCGGATCAGCTCGAACCATTTCATGAACGTGAAGCAGCCGGTGTACGAAAGCAGCAGCACGTCGGGGGTGGGCAGCGGCTCGCCCGTCGGCCCGACCTGGCCCTGCAGCATCATCCCGAGGTCGGTCTTCACATAGGTGCACACGTCCTCGGAATGGCCGTCGCGCTCGGCATCCATGATGAACTTGCCGGACTTCTTGCGCATTCCGCTCTGCAGCGCATTGGTTTCGGGCAGGCTGCGGGCGAAGTCGAAGCACATCAGCAACTCGTTGAGATTGCCCGGCACGAACGTGGCCGATACCTTGCGATTCATCTCCCGCGCGGTGGCAAGCTCGTGGTAGTTGCGGTTGATGAGCTCCTTTTGAAGCAGCATCGCATCCTCTTTCTGCACCGGCGCCACGGGCTTTCGGGCCGCGGCCACGGAGGGCATTACCTGGATTGGGGTGCTCATACGGCGCTCCACAATTTGATTGAATCGGCAAAGGTGCCGGCCTGCTCGCGGATCGGCGCCATCTGGCCGGTGTTCTCCGCGTACTTGAAGGCCGTGTAGGGAATCTTTTGCTTGGCGAGCACGTCCTGCAGCATCGGGCGCTCGAGCAGCGCCGGGTCGCAAAAAGACGGGGCCGCGAAGACGACGCCTTCGGCGCCGTTGGTCTTGACCTGCTTCAAGAGGAATTGGCCCTTGTCGGCCTTCTTCTCGTCGTACTTCGCCGCGGTCGAGGCCGAACGGTGCAGGAACGCCTTGGAAAGCTCGACGAGTGGATCGCCGGAGGTCTCTTTGTCCGCTGGCACGTCATCGAGCAACCAGCGCATGATGAGCATGAAGTCGTCCTCGACGATGTAGCAGCCGGCCATCTCGATCGACTTGATCAGGCCGATCGGCGGCTGTTCGCAGAACGCGCCGGTCAGAACGATCCTCGCGTTATCGCGCTTGGCGCGCGGCTCGCTGTCCGTCGCCGCGATGTACTCGCGCACAAGAAGCGTGTGTTCCTCGGGCGGCAGCACGCAGCCTGCGCGCAGCACGAGGTAGACCTCCGAAGTGGGAGCTTGCCAGGGCTTTTGCGCTCGATAGGCGTACAGCTCGCGCAGCGCGCGGCGGTTCTCGTTGTAGACGGCGATGGACGCCCGCAACTCGACGTCGGTCACCGGCTTGCCGCGCAGGCGGCCGAGATCGTCCCGCAAGACCTGCATTTCGCGCACGTAGAACTCGCCGCCGATCGAGTCGTCGTAGTCCTGCGGAACGTCGAAGTACTTTACGTATTTGTCCTTGAAGAGGATCTGCCACATGCCCGAAAGGTTGCGGATCACGTCGCAGATCGACGGGAACAGCATGCCGTCGAGACAATCCAGCCGGCCCGTGAGGCCCAGCTCCAGCGTGCTGCGCGGGATCCGGCAGATATAGCTCTGGTAGTAGGCGTCGCCCTGGATCACCTCGAGCTGGTCGCCTCCGCCGAAGATGCCCACCGGCAGCATGCCCGCCGCATGCACCAGCTCGCGCGGCACGTAGATCGGCATGTACCCGATCGCCTTGCGCCCAGGCACTGCGGCCTTCCATTCCTTGACCGCGCTGAAGCTCAAGTCCTCGAACAGCGCTTCGCAGCGCGCGACGATCTTCTGGACATTCATCTGTTCTCCCACGTGGGTGTGCGCTTTTCGATGAATGCGCTCAGCCCCTCTTCGGCATCGCGCGTTTGCATAAGCTGATCCAGATACAGGGATTCGACTTCGGCCAGCCGCTGCCTTGCTGCCACGGCGAACGGTTCGCGCGCGGCCCGCACCGCAAATGCGAGTGAACTCGCGCTCTTGCCGGCCAGATACCGGTCGAAATACTCGAGCGCAGCCGCCGCGGGATCGTCGGCAAGCTGGTTGACCAGGCCCCAGGCCAGCGCCGTCGGGGCATCGATGTTGCGGCCCGAATAGAGCATGTCCTCGGCACGCGCCTGGCCGATGCGCGCAGGCAGCAGGCACGAAGCCGCCGGAGCGAACACCGCGAGATTCATTTCCGGCTGGCCGAATTGCGCGTCCGGCGCGGCAAAGATCAGATTTCCGGCAAGCGCAAACTCGAGTCCGCCGCCCAGGCACTGCCCGCGCACGGCGACGAGGAGCGGCGCAGGCCAGTCGAGCATCTGCGCGAGCAGCGCATGCAGTCCTTTCAGCATGCGTGCGCAGCTTGGGGGCAAGTGTTCCTCGACGCTCGCGCCAAACGAGAAATGCGGACCTTCGTGGTCCACCAGGACTGCGCGGATGTCCCTGCTGGCGGCGTGAGCGTCGAAGGCTGCCGACAGTGCTCCGATCATGGCGGCGTCGAGGATGTTCGCCTTGGGCCGCGCGAGGCGCAGCCTGAGCAGCGTGCCTTCGTGCTCGACCCAGGCCTTGAGCGGGGATTCGGACACGAAGTCAGTTCCTGTGCTTTTTTGAGGGCTGGATGGAGTCGTGCAGCGGGCCCACCCAGCTCTCGCCGGCGGCTAGCTTCTGGCGCAGCAGCACGAAGTCGATCTCGCGGTCGTCCTTGGTGCCTTCGTTGAACGCGGTGAATCCGGCGCGTGCCTCGGTCATCATGTTGAGCGCCAGCCATGCGCGCGCGTCTTCCTTGTTGCGGTTCCAGGCCTCGAGCTTGGGTTTGCGCAGTTCCTCGATGGTCTTGGTGGTGCAGTCGGGGAAGGTGAGC
>JANMXB010000556.1:0-4645 GCA_031380765.1 Pseudomonadota bacterium
GGATTTCCCAGGCGTCCCTCATGCCGGTCCAAACGCCGCGCCTACCACGTGGCGCCGGGGTGGGCGCGCTGCAGCACCTGCATCTCGGCCAGCAGAAACCCGAGATGCTCGCTGTGCTGCCCCTCCTTGCCGTGGGAGACGAACTTCGCGGAAGCCGGCAGTGCGAGCGTTGCTTCTTCCAGCATCGAGCCGACCTCTTCCAGCCACTGGTTGCGCAGGCTGTCCGCGGGGAAACCTTCCCCCGACGCGGCCATCGCACGATCGACTGCGTCGGACTCGAAGAACTCGGGCGCGTAGCGCCACAGCGTATCGAGGGCGGCCTGGGCGCGCTCGTGCGACTCGCCCGTGCCGTCGCCGAAGCGCAGCAGCCAGTCGGCGCTGTGGCGCCGGTGGTAGTCGGCTTCCTTCTTCGACTTCGCGGCGATCGCCGCGATGTTCGTATCCTTGGAGCGGGCCAGCGCGCCGAGCGCGAGGCAATGCCAGGCATCGAACAGAAACCTCCGCACGATCGTAAACGCGTAGTCCTGGTTGGGCAGCTCGAGCATCGTGAAGTTGCGGTATTGGTGCTGCTCGCGGTGATAGGCAAGCCGGTCCTCGTCGCGCCCCGCGCCTTCCACGCTGCCCGCATACGTGAGCCAGAGCCGGGCCTGGCCGACGAGGTCGAGCGAGATGTTGGCCGACGCGATGTCCTCCTCCAGCACCGGCGCATGTCCGAGCCATTCCGCCAGCCGCTGGCCGAGGATCAGCGCGTTGTCGCCCAGGCGCAGGACATATTCGAACTTCGCGTTCATTACATGTGCTTCACTTCGTCCGGGAGCTCATAGAAAGTCGGATGGCGGTAGATCTTGTCGGCCATCGGATCGACGAACGATTCGCGCTCGCCCGGATCGGAGGCCGAGATCGCCGCCGAAGGAACGACCCAGATCGACACGCCCTCGTTGCGGCGGGTGTACACGTCGCGCGCCATCTGGATCGCCTGCTTCGCGTCGGTGGCATGCAGGCTGCCGCAATGCTTGTGGTCGAGGCCCTGCTTCGCGCGGATAAAAACTTCCCACAGAGGCCATTCATTTTTTGTTTCAGTCATGCGGCCTCCTTGTGCTGCTTGGCTTTCTGCTTTGCCGCGTAGGCCACGGCCGCATCGCGCACCCATTGGCCTTCTTCGTAGGCCCTGACGCGCGCGGCAAGACGCTCCTTGTTGCACGGGCCGTCGCCATTGACCACGCGCCAGAAATCGTCCCAGTCGATGGCACCGAAGCCGTAATGCCCGCGCTCAGCGTCCCATGCGAGCTTGTCGTCCGGGACGCGCAGGCCGAGCAGCTCCGCCTGCGGCACGGTGACATCGACGAATTTCTGCCGCAGCTCGTCGTTGGACACCCGCTTGATCTTCCATTGCGCCGATTGCCCGGAGTGCACTGAGTCGGCGTCCGGCGGGCCGAACATCGCGAGCACCGGCCACCACCAGCGTTCCAGCGCATCCTGCGCCATCGCTTTCTGCCCGGGCGTCCCCTTCGAGAGGGTCAGCATGATGTCGAACCCCTGCCGCTGGTGGAACGACTCCTCCTTGCAGACCCGGATCATCGCGCGCGCATACGGGCCGTACGAGCAGCGGCAGAGCGGGATCTGGTTCATGATCGCCGCGCCGTCCACCAGCCACCCGATCGTGCCGACGTCCGCCCAGGTGAGCGTCGGGTAGTTGAAGATCGACGAGTACTTGGCGCGTCCCGAATGCAGCGCGGCCATCATCTCGTCGCGCGACTGGCCCAGCGTCTCGGCCGCGCTGTACAGGTAAAGGCCGTGGCCTGCCTCGTCCTGCACTTTGGCGATGAGGATCGCCTTGCGTTTCAGGCTGGGGGCGCGCGAGATCCAGTTGCCTTCCGGAAACATGCCGATGATCTCGGAATGCGCGTGCTGCGAAATCTGGCGCAGCAGGGTCTTGCGATATGCATCGGGCATCCAGTCGCGCGGCTCGATCTTGCCTTCGGCGTCCACCGTGGACTGGAACCGCTGTTCGTCCGGCCCCATGGCATCGCGCGCCGCGGTCTTCTCGACCCGCCCGCGCGTCTCAGCCTGCGTATCCATCGATTGCGTGTACATGCTCCGCGCCTCTTTCCGCTGAACGAGCCGGAATTATACGAGGGCGGCTCCGCGCGGGAGGACCCTAGCGGCTGGGCGGCGGCGGCGGATAGTAGCCGCTGGGCGGCGGCTGGCCATAGCCCGGCGGAGGTGGCGGTGGTGCGTAGTAAGCCGGTGGCTGGGCGGACGCAGGCGCGGGAGCGCGCGACGCTTCGAATCGGCCCGACACCGGAATCCTGTTGCCGCGGGCGTACATGCACTGCTGGTAGCTGAAATCGTAGCGCTGCTGCATCGTGCGTCCGGCATAGTGGCTGTTGCCTGCGCCGGCAGTCGCGCCGACGGCTAGGCCGGTCGCCGCGCCGACACCTGCGCCGCGACCTCCTCCAATGAGTGCGCCGGCCAGGGCGCCGACCGCGGTGCCTGCCGCGGCGCTGCCCACTGCGCTGTTGACGGCTGCATCGTTTGGCGTGGTGCCGATCTGCGAGCTTGCGTACTGCCTGCACTCCGCATCGTTGGCCCGGAACTCGTCAAAGCTCTTGCCGGTGCCCGGCAGCGCCATCACGCCGGGGCCGTTTGGAAGCGTTGCGCAAGCCCCGAGGAGGACAATGCCAAGCAGCGGGGAATAACGAACGGTTTTCTTCATGTTGATCAGCCTTGCGGTTGCGGCGTGACCTGCTGCCAGCCGGCGGGGCAGGTCTTGACGTAGGGATAGTAGGCGCGGGATTCATTGCAGTAGTACCACATGTTTCCCGACTGGGGCGCGGCCTGCGGTGCTTCCTGCTGGTAGGACGGGCCCTGCAGCAGTTGCGGCGGCTGCACCGGCTGCGACTGCAATAGCTGCGGCTGCTCGACGTACGTCGGCGGCGCGACCGGCGCGATGACAACCGGCGGATAGTACGCAGGCGGATAGTAGTAAGGCGAGTAGTAATACGGCGAGTAGTAGTACGGCCGGTAATACGGGTAGGCAAACGGCGCACCGACATAGAAGCCGACGCTCACGCGCGGGCCACCGCCGCGATAGTAACGCTGTTGAGCGAACACAGAGGTGCTCAGCATGGTCCCAAGCAGAAGCGCAGCCACGACGACCTTGGCCTTCGTCCGGTTAGAGGATTTCGTTTCCATGATGACCCGCAGTATCAAAGGGTTGTGAGAGGAATCACGAACGCCAGCGTATCAAGAATCCCTCCGGAAAGAGGGGGGTATTTGGTAACAAAGTGTTTCAAGGTGTAATCGCGTCGAGGAGGAAATCCCGCACGATCGCGATCTGATCGGAATGCATCAGCGTCGGCGCGTGCCCAACGCCGGCGATCTCCACCACTTTGGCCTTCGGCCCGCGGCTCGCCATGGCTTCGCACGTTTCGCGCCTGAGCAGGTCCGAAAGCTCGCCTCGCATCACCAGCATCGGCGCGCGAATGGCGTCGTAAAGCGGCCACAACTCGAGATCGCCTTCGGGCATCGAGTGCTTGAAGGGCTCGGCCAGCCTGGGGTCGTAATGCATTTTGTAAGTGGCGTCGGGAAGCTTGCGCACCACGACTTCAGTGAGGAAACGCCATTGCGCATCGGTATGCGGGCCGAACGTCGCGCTCACCGCGCGGATGTACTGGATCGCCGCTTCAATAGTCGGAAATTGCGGCGCCATGCCGACATAGGTTGCAATGCGCTCGAGCGAAACCTTGGTGACCACCGGGCCGGCATCGTTAAGCACGAGCTTGCGAATCGGCGCGTTCCGCTGCGCGGCGAGGGCCATGCCGATGAGGCCGCCCATCGAGGTGCCAACCCAATCGACTTTCTCCACATCCAGCCGGGCGATCAGCGTCACCATGTCCGCCACGTATTGCGGGATCCCGTACAGCATCGGATCGCCCAGCCAGTCCGAATAGCCGCGGCCCGCGACGTCGGGACAGATCACCCGGTAGCGGTCGGACATCGCGCGTGCCAGATTGTCGAAGTCGCGTGCGCAGCGCGTGAGGCCGTGCACGCAGACAAGCACGTTCCGGTTTGCAGGATCGCCCCAGTCGAGGTAGGCGATGTTGTGCAGGCCTTTCGGCGACAGGCATTGGACGGTGTGCTGTTCGGGTTCCATCATGATTCGTCAGGTTGTCCCGCCAAGCCGGGCCGGACGGAAGTCTTCCGCCCGTTCCGGCCCGGTCTTCGGTCGACGGGTTTCACGCCTCGTATTTGAACGACAGCGACAGGCGCGCCCGGAATGCGGTGATCTTGCCGCCCTCGATCTTTACGTCGAGCTTGCCCACCTCGGCAATCCGCAGGTCGCGCAGCGATTTCGACGCGGTTTTTACCGCGCTTTTCGCCGCGTCTTCCCACGACGTGCTGCTCGATCCTACGACTTCGACGATCTTGTAAACCCCTTCGGCTGACGACTTAGCCATGACTGCTCCTCCCGGTTGGTTGCGGCCTCTCCGGCACCGCGAATCAATTATAGGCGGGCGTCCCGCCAGTACCTGCGCTCGGCCACCCGTTGGCCGATGGTTTCCATGCCTGAACCGGAAAACCGCACCGCTACCGCCCCGTCCAAATCGGTGCGCAGCACCCGCGCGCCGGCGGCGGTGTACCG
>JANMXB010000152.1:0-20334 GCA_031380765.1 Pseudomonadota bacterium
CGGTCAATTGGTAGTCCCACGAGTTTCTTATTGCGGTAGTGATGCCTAGAAACGCGCATATGGTTTCAATCAGGTCGCGGTTGAGCGCGGACAGATGCGTGTATCGTTTCTGCCTGTAGATCGGCTCGATTGCCGGAGCCACCTCGTTGAAGCATGGGGCCCGCCGATAGTTGGCCTCCAGGGTCTTCCAGTGCTTTTCCTGCCAGTGTTCATCGCGAATCTCGACATCGCGGATCCTGCGCCGAATCGCCCGGCCCACCGGGACCGAGATCCACTCCACGCCATTCGGTGTCTTGATCCTGTTGCGGTTTCGCCAGTCGTTCTTGGTGAACTGGACATCATCGTACAGAATGAACTCGTCCACGGCGGCGATCAGGTCGAAATATCCCTTCCAGGGAATGTAGTTGGACTGAAGTATGGCGATTTTCTTCATCGTGGCGGCCGGGCGATCGTGCCTGCGTCGCAGTCCCTGCCTTGAACCCAGAGCGGCAATCTGGTACGTTCTTTATAAATCAAATTCAAAAAAATTGCTAACGTCAGCTCATGAAATCAAGCGCCGCGTGTGACGCCACAAGCGGCCTTCGAGGCGTAGCGTATCCGGCCAACTGCGTTTTCCTTCATTGGTTGAATCATGTGTTGCGAAATCCGTTCGGATCCTGCGAGCTGGCGTTGTTGAAAGATCGCCCGAAACCAGGTTGCTAGTGGACTGGCGCGACAAAAGGACGACCGGCCTTGTCGCGGCAAACTGCCTGCTGCTTGTCCTTGCATTGATTCCCGGTCTCTGGTGGTTCCTGGGCGCCGCTGCAGCGCTCCTGACGGCGCATTGGGCAGTCCGGCGCAAATTGCCCGCGACGCCCGGAAGCGGTGTGCGGAGCGCGCCGCTCGATTCCAGCACTGTGCTGAGTCTCGTCCTGTACGCCGCGCTTACAGCAATTGCCGTCATCACCGCGCGCGCCGCGCTTGGCTGGCTGGAGCGGCCAACGCCGCCATTCGATCAGCTGCCGCTCCCGAAATACACACAAAGCTCGGTTCTCGGGTTCTACGACAAGTCAGAGCTCCGGCTTGCCCTGTACGAAATGCTGATTTTCACGGTGACGTTCGGGATGGCATTTGTTCGTTCCGCAGCGTACGTTGCTTCGAGGACGCAAAAGCCGCTCCGATTGCATCCCGAAACCGCCGTCTTTTCGGTCGCATTGTATTTCTCGGCTGTGTTCCTGCCGCCTTTCAGCGACTTCAATATCACGCACTGGTTTCCATTCATTGCCGGGGCGACCGCCATCCAGAACGGCGCATGGCCTTATTTCAGCGGCCTGGATTTCGGGTATGGGCTGCTCTGCCTGTCCTTCCTCAGCGTTTGGGTGGCTGCTTTGGGGCTGTCCTCCCTCAGCCTGAGCGCGGCGATCATGCTGAGCGATCTTGTTGCCGGCGCGGCAAGCTATGTTTTGATTCTGAAACTGACCGGATCGCGCGTGGTCGCCCTGCTGGCGGCTTCGCTTCTCCTCTACGGGGCGACCGATCTGCTAGTGGTGACCAGCACTTTCAGGGCGCCAGTTCAGATTGCGATGTCGTCGCTGCTGCTCTATACAAGCCTGAGCAACAGGAAGCACCGCGCATGGGCTGGCGCCCTGTTCGGGCTCGCGGTCCTTTGGAATCCCACTTTCGGCGTGTTTGCGGCAGTTTCCTTCGTCCTTGTCCACGCATATCGCGGCGTGAATTGCGAGGGAGGGGAGCGCACGAGCCACTTGAAGTCAATCGCGGCGATGTTTGGGAGCCTTGTCCTGCCTCTCCTCCTGATCTGGATATATACAGGTCCGGGCGCATCCCGCCTGTCGGAGTTCTACGCCGGGTCGGGCGGCGCCCTGTTCCTGCTCGGCTACGCCAACGTGGCACAGCGTTTCGATCCCCTGGTCATTCCCGCGGCGATGCTCGGGGTTTTGTACATGGCCCTGGTGCTTCACAGGACGACACGATCCAGAAAGCTTACAGTGCGCACATTGTTCGTCGGCGCAAGCATGATTTCGGCGATCCCCTACGTCATCTATGCGACCGGACGGTCGGATTGGTCGCATCATCTTGCGGCCTACTGGGCTCTGGTGCCGAGCATGGCATTGCTTTTTTACGGCTTGGTGCGCCTGCCCTCCGTGCGGCCAGGAGAATACGCCGTACGCCGACTTGCGGTTCGAAAGCGCATTGGCCTTACGAACACTGCGCTCCTGGTTTTTTTCCTGACTCTCTATCCATTTGCCCAATTGTCCTCCGCTATCGCCAATTACACGACCCGAAGCGAACCGGCACGGGAAAAATGGTATACGGACTGTGCCGCGGGCAAGGGATGCGATATCAGCCGGAAACCGAATTTAACAAACTATTTGCGCGACGCGAATCAAGTCCTGCTGCAGATCGACCCACGCTTCGCCGCGGCCTGCCGGGAGGGCACTGCGATCCTTTCATCCTACGATGCGCTGATCTACGCGTCGGCGCATTGCTACCCGGCAAGCGGATTGCCGACGGTGAATCTCATCGTCACGCGTGACGAACTCGATAAGTACGTGAAATACCTGGAAACTCGGGAGCACATACTTTTTGACGGGACAAAAACCGCGTACACCGCCTGGAAGGGGGATATGTTGGGAGAGATAAAATCCCGGCTGTTGAGCCGGGGCTACGCTGAATCGCAGGGATGCGGCCGGATCAGCATCCTCAGCAGAGGCGACCCTTCCGCCGTGACGCAAAGACTGTGCGGTTGAAAACCCGCTCCCCCAGCTCCATGATTCACTACTCCTTCATCGTACCGATCTACAATGACGGGTACCTGGCGGAAGAGTTTTGCGAAGAATTCCTCAAAGTATTCCAGCGGTATCTCGGGACAAACGATATTGCTTCGCGGGTCGAGTTGATTTTAGTCGACGACGGAAGCCGCGACGATTCCGCTGCGACGCTCGAGCGATTGCCCGCCCGCTTTCCGTTCGCTCGCGTCATCGAGCTGAGTCGCAACTTCGGACAGCACATCGCCCTTTCGTGCGGCTATCGCCACGCGGCAGGCCAGTTCGTGGGGATGCTCAATGTCGACATGCAGGAGCCACCCGATCAGATTCCGATCCTCCTCAAACATATCGAAGCCACCGGGTGCGACATCGTATTTGGCTTACGCCCCCGGCGGGCCGGGCACCTGACTGAACGCATGACTTCCATCGGGTTCGCCTATTTGCTCAACAAACTTACCGGATACGACGTTCCGCTCAACGTGGCGACGCTGCGTATCATGAGCCGCCGCTTCCTCGACGCCTACAACTCGCTTGCCGAAAGAAGCCGGTACCTGCCGGGACTCGAGGGGTGGCTGGGCTTCAGACGCGACTATGTGGAGATAGTCCATCGCGAGCGCCTGCGCGGCAGATCGACATATAATTTCAGCCGGCGGCTGATGATGGCGACGGACGCGATCATTTCTTTTTCCGATCTTCCGCTCAAAATCTCGATCTATTTCGGTTTCGGAGTGGCGTTGCTGGGATTCGTGCTGACGTCGGCCCTCATCATCCAAAAGCTCTTTTTTGCCGCGATCCAACTTGGCTACACCTCCACTATTTCAGCGATTGTGTTTTTCAGCGGCGTGCAACTTTTCGTAACGGGAGTCACGGGCCTTTATGTGGGGCGCATCCTGCGCGAGGTGCAGCAGCGCCCCCTCTACGTCATTCGCCACTCGGTCAATCTGGGCCCGCTACCCTCCGATGACTAGTCAGAGAAAATTTTCTCTTCTCCTTTTACTTTAGTGCATCCCTCCGGACACAAAGCGTAATTACCATGAATCCTTCTCCCGAACTGATCCAAAAGGTCATCGACGCCAATGTCGCGGTTCATACCAGGCTCGCGGAGCACTATCAATCCTGCGAACCCCATTTTCGTCCTGAAAATGTGGCCAAGGTCGAAACGATCATTGCCGGCCTCGTTGCCCAGACTCGGGCCAGGTCGGCATTGGACCTGGGTTGCGGAACGGGATTCGTCATCCAGATACTCAAGCAGCATGTCGAGCGCATCACCGGTGTGGATGTGACAGCCGCGATGCTGGAGCGGGTCGATCGATCCGGCAAAACCGCCATCGACCTCGTTCAACACGATACGGGGACCTACCCTGTTGCTGCCGGCGCGTACCAGCTCGTGACGGCTTACTCGATCCTGCACCATCTGTGCGATCTCGCTCCAACGCTGCACACGGCCGCGCGCGCGCTGGAACCCGGCGGCAGATTCTACGCGGACCTGGATCCGAACTACTATTTCTGGGAAGGCATCAACCGGCTCGAGCGAGGAGGCGATTATCACCCGCTGGTGCAGCGCGAGATCGAAGCGGTAACTTTCAAGGATCAGGAAATCGAGGAGAAATTCGGCGTTTCGCGCGAGGTGTTCAATCACGCCGAGTTCGGCAAGGACATCGCGGGCGGGTTCAAGATCGAAGATCTCGAGCGGCAATTGCGCCTGGCGGGATTCTCACGGGTAGAGTTCCGCTACCACTGGTTCCTCGGCGAGGGGTTTCTGATCAATCAGGAAGGCACGCCCCGAGAGGAGCTCTTCGAGCAGGCCGCGACCGTGAATTCGGCGCTTCAGAACGCGCTGCCCGCGTCGCGGAACATGTTCAAGTACCTCGGATTCGTAGCCACAAAGTGAATCCGGGACGGCCCGAAACCAAGCGAAAAAGTGCCTCAGTCCGCCCCGGAAATCAATTCGATTGCTAACGCATCCTTTACCATCCCGATCACGCCTCGCCAGTCGCCAAAAACCTGCGCACGGAATAAGCGCGCACCCGGATACCAGGGGCTGTCGTAGCGATCGACCATCCATCGCCACTCCGGGCTCCTGGGAAGCATGACCCAGACTTTTCCTCCGAGCGCACCGGCAAGGTGGGCCATGCTGGTATCGACAGTTATCACCAGGTCCATGAGGCTTACCAGCGGCGCGTCGGAAAAATTGCGCAGTTCCGCGTCAACCTGACGGATTTCCTTGCGCGCGTCGAGAATGGCCTGATCGGCGGGAAGCACGTCTTTCTGGAGACTGAAGAACTCTGCCTCGCCGGAGACAAGGTCAAGCAATTCGACGAGCGGAATCGAGCGCTTCGGATTCTTGCCGCCGACCTTCCAGACCAGCCCTATTCTTGGCCCGCGCTTTGGTCCTAGCCGCTCGCGCCACCGTGCCATCTCCGCCGGATCGCAGCGCAGGTAACCGGGCGTCGCGGGAATCGTCTCCAGAGTCGTGCCGAACGCCAACGGCAGGCTCAGCAGAGGGCAGTGATAGTCGAATTCCGGCAGGGGCTCTCCCCTTGCCAGCACACGCGATACACCGCCCAGGCTCGACAGCAGCGCCTTGAGAGGTTTTTGCACCTCCAATACCACAGTTGCGCCGCGCGCCGAAACCCTCGTGGCATAGCGGCAGAACTGGAGCGTGTCGCCCAGGCCCTGTTCTGCATGGATGAGGATTGTTTTCCCGGCCAGGTTTTCGTTCCCGAGCCAGAGTGGCTGGATGAAACCGCGCGCCGTACCGGCCTGCTCGGTCTTCCAGCGCCACTCATACTTTTGCCATCCCAGGACGTAATCACCGATCAGGAGGCGGCACAGTCCCTCGTTCCAATGGGAATCGGCATGCTGGGGATCGGACTGAAGGGCGCGGCGATAGCTTTCCAGAGCGTCGGTGTACCGCTGGATGTCCTGAAGGACATTCCCGCGATTGCAAAGGGCGTCCGCATATCCCGGCGCAAGCTCGATAGCACGGTCGCAACTGGCAAGCGCTTCCTCATGCCGATCCAGCATACGCAGCGCCGTGGCACGGTTGTTGAGCGCGATGGCCGACTGTGGGCTACGCAACAGAGCGCGATCGAAGCTGTCCAGCGCGTCCTGCGCACGACCAAGAGCGAACAATGCGTTGCCCCGATTGCTGAGGGCTTCGGCATGGTCCGGACTGAGTGCAAGGCAGCGGTCGTAACTGGCAAGCGCCTCTTCCGGCCGCCTCATGGCCTGCAGCGCGAGTCCGAGATTGGAGTAAACCGCCGGTTGCGATGGATCGGCGTCGATCGCCCTTCGCATCGATTTCACCGCGTCTGCGTGGCGGCCCGTCTGGTGACAGGCGATTCCAAGCAGGTGGAGCGCATCGAAGTGCGCGGGAGATTGCGCGAGAATTTCGCGGTACAGGGCCTCAGCCTCGGCAAACTGGCTTCGGCTGTGGTGCGCAACCGCCCGCTTCATCAGCGCCGAAAGGCCAGCGGCAGCAATTGGATCCGTCGCCCTCATCTCACCGGCGCTCTCGATGACACGGGGTCATTCCTGCAAAAGAAGATGCTCAGGGAGCAGGCCCGCCTGACTGCGTTCGTGCATCTTCACAAAGAGCGCCTCGAGTTTCCGGGTAAACATCGCCGTATCGAACAGCGGAGATGAAGCGCGATTTTTCTCGAGCCTGTGCCGGATTTTCTCGAGGCTCGACTTTTCATGCGCAAGGAACACCGCGGATGCCTCGTATTCTTCAAGCGTGCGGGCGACGAGTTCCGGCAAGCCAAGCGCGGTAAGCAGGCTCGCCGCCACTCTGCTGGCAAATGTCTCGCCGGCGCAGGTCAGTACCGGCACGCCCGCCCAAAGGGCATCGCTGGCGGTGGTGCCGGCGTTATAGGGCGCCGTGTCGAGAAACAGTCCGGCGATGCGGTATCGCGCGATATATTCCGGCAGTGGAAGGCGGCTGCCGAACACCAGACGGCCCGAACCGATTCCGCGGCGGCTTGCCTCGGCCCGCAAATTGGCCTCGATGGCCGCATTTTCGGCATACAGGAAAAGCACGCTGCCTTCGACGCGTTTGAGTATCCGCATCCAGCTGGCAAACATCCGCGGCGTGATCTTGTAGCTGTTGTTGAAACAGCAGAACACAAACCCATCGCGGGGCAGTTCGAGTTCTTCGCGCGTAAAGCGTCTCGCGGAGATGCCCCGCTTTGCGTCATTTACCTGGTAGCTTGGAAGGTATGCAATTTTTTCGGCGTAGTGCTGGCGTGCATCCTGCGGAACGATTGTGGGATCGGCGATCAGATAGTCCATGTATCCGGCACCCAGCGTCCCGAGGTAGCCAAGATAGCTGACTTGTACTGGCGCGGCCCGCATTGCAAAAACACCGGTTCTGCTCTCTGACGTATGCCCTCCAAGATCCACCGCGATGTCTATCCCGCGGCTTCTGGCAAGGAGTGCCGCCTCCCGGTCCGACATGTCCCGCACATCGACGAAATTCTCGAATGCGGCCTTTATCCTTTTGCGGACCTCGTCGTCCGTGTCGGGACCCGACGAAAACGCGGTCAGCTCGAAACGGGACCGGTCGTGCGACTCGAACAATCCCGCGGCGAGCAATGCGACAGGATGGCTGTGAAAATCCGCGGAAAAATACGCTACGCGTATCTTGTCCCGCCTCACGCTCGGGCCTAGCGCCGGAAGAACGTTGCTGGGGGGAAATTTGGCGGCCGTCCAGATTTCCGCGGCCGCCTTCTGCACGGCCGGCGAGCCGGACATTGAAAGAATGCCCGGTGTAGCCGCTCTTTCGGAGCGCCTCACTTTTTCCTCAAGGAGGGCGAAATCCTCGATTCCGTTCCAGTTGCACGCCTTCATCCTGGCCTGAAGCCAGGTGCCATAGAGAAAATCGTAATCCGGCCTGGTGTCAAGGGCGCGCCCGAGCGTCTCGAGCGCAGCCTCGTAGCGCTTCAGTTCGAGGAGCACACAACCCCGATTGTATAAAGCCTCGACATACGAAGGCGCAAGCGAAATCGCCTGGTCGTAGCTTTCCAGTGCCTCCTCGCAGCGCTTGAGATCCTGCAGAGTGACGCCGCGGCCGAACAGGGCTTCCGCGGATTTCGGCGCAAGCACGATTGCGCGATCGAAGCATTCAAGCGCAGCTGCGAAACGCCTGAGATTTCGCAGAGCTACGCCGCGGTTCTTGTGCGCATCGGCATATCCGGGATCCAGGGAGAGGGCGCGCGCATAGCTTTCCAGCGCGGCTTCGGGATTCTTCGTTTCGGCCAATGCCGCGCCGAGGTTGTTGTGCGCCTGAGGCTGCTCCGGATTGCGCGCAACCGCGCGCGCAAGGAGTTCGACGCCTTCGGACGCTCTACCGGTGTTTACGGCGATGACCCCCAGAAGGTGAAGCGCATCGAAGTAATCCGGCTGCGCGGCAAGGATAAGCCGGCAGAGTCGCTCGGCCTCGACCAGATCGCCGCCGCCGCGCTGGTATAACGTCAGGGCGCGTTGCGCAGCCTCCGGCAAGGTCAGCGTCGCTTCCCCGGCTTCCGTGTTCTCGCCCCAGCGAACGGGAAGCGCCGGAACGGGCTCCCGAGGGAACCGAAATGCACCGAGCAATTTCCTGAGCGTGGTCAAGTCTGTCCAATCAGCCAGGTACCATTCCCGCGGTAGCTTGCAATCTCGGCATCGTCCTTGCCGGCAATTGCCACAAGATGCCCGCCTCCGTGAAATCCGAATGTGCCAGCGGCACGCGGAATCCCTTCGAACGAAAAGCGATCGGCGAGAAACTCGGGCGCGAATTTGATGCCGTATTCCCTCTGGAGCATTGGCCGGTACTCGATGCAGATTGCGGCGTCCTCCGGAGCGAAGGGCCGGCAGCGGGCATCCTGCAGCGCCGTGAGCAATCGTTTCGAGCGGAGCGAAAATCCTCCGTTGCCTATTCTGTTGGCGCCGCTTCCGGGCCAACGCGCGCCAATGTAATCGTAATCGAGGAAATTGTCCGTCCACTGCCGGGCATCGAGGACGTATCCGTCATACTGGATCACCAGGACATGGCCCGTCTGAATGAAGTCGTTGAGGTTTTTCAGCAAGAAATGCGAATAGCCCTCCAGAGACGAGATCTTGTCTATCCGCAGCACCTCGACCCCCTCAAGATCGAACGATCTGTCGGTGAGAAAGACCACCCTGTCAAAACTGCAGCGTTCCATGCTGTGCTTCAGTGCGTGGATCGCCAGATCGTGGTAACTGCAATCAACGCAGCACAACGTCGTATTGGCGATCCGGGTCCTGCCGGCGGCTGGTCGACCGGTTTTACTCTCCTTTGACGCCGACAACTTAAAGCGAACGATTTCCCGGTAGATCGCCGGCAACGCGCTGAACTTGCCCTGTCGCACGAGCACATCGGCCAGCCGTTCCAGGGATTGCATTGTGGCCGGCTCAATCGAGCGAAAACACTCCTCGGCCTCTGCCCACTCGCTGCGCGCGCGCAGAGCCTCGCCAAGATTGAAGCGGGCCGCGTGGAAGCCCGGCGCAACCGAAACTGCCTCTTCCAGGCATTTGCTCGCTTCGTCAAGCGCTCCACCATGGAGCAGCAGGCCTCCAAGATTGTTGAGGGTTTCCGGATTGCGCGCATCGAGCCGCAACGCATTACGGTAAGAGCCGGCGGCCGCCTCCGCGTTTCCGCGGGCCTGCAGGACACAGCCGAGCGTGTGGTGAAAAACAGCAACGGCCGGATCGAGTGAAATTGCTTTTTTCAGCAACTCGATCGCGCGTTCGTTGCGCCCGGTTGAGCCCAGGATTTCGCCGAGGAGATAATTGGCGTCCACGCTCTCCGGCTGCAGGTCGAGGATTGCGCCATAGAGTTCTTCCGCGCGATCCAGCCGCCCCGCTTCATGGCTGGCGTAGGCCTCCCGCATGAGTGCGTCGATATCTTCGGCGTCAGCCATGTTTCGAGGGGCGCGAGGCGCACCAGCCGCGCCAGGCTTCGCGGTACAACCTTTCCAGATCCTCGGTGAATCCCTGCTCATCCATGAGCGGAGAACCGACGAAGCGCTCGCGCAGCGCTATCCGCGAATTTGTCGCCCACGGTCCTTTCAATGCGAGACGCACGGCAATTGCCGCGAACTCCTCCGCCGACTGCGCGACGAAATCCGCAAGGCCCACTGTGACAAGGAGGCTTGCGGAACTGCGCGACATCGATCGCGTACCGGCCAGAGTGACCACAGGAACCCCCATCCAGAAAGAGTCGCATGTGGTCGTCCCGCCGCTGTAGGGTGTCGAATCCAGGCAGGCGTCGACCTGGCGATATTCGCCATAGTAATTCACCTGCGACACCCGTTCGACGAGGTCATAGCGCGAACTATCGATAGCTTCGCCCGCGAGTTTGCGCCTGAGCGACTCGGCCGCGGTGCCTTTAGGCACGCCTACGATCCTCAGACGCGCCTCTGGCGCGGCGCGCATTACGGCGATCCAGAGTTGTACGGTCGAGTCGGAGATCTTGGCAAACTGATTAAACGACCCAAACGTGAAAGCGCCGTCCGGGGCATTCCGCGAGACAGCAAGTTCGCGCGCCGCCTGCGGGGGCCGGAAGCACCACTGGCTGTGGGGCAATCTCAGAAGGCGCTCGGTATGCAGCGCCTCGGCCGTGTCTTGCGGATCGGCGACGCAATCCGTAATGCGGTAGTCCACCCTCGTCAAGCCTGTGCTTCCGATGTACCCGAGCCAGGTCATCTGGATGGGGGCGGCACGTCCGGCCAGCACCACCGGCCGTCCGCTGCTCGTATGACCCGAGAGGTCCACTAGGATATCGATCCGGTCCTCCAGAATCGCATTCGCAACGACCCCATCAGTCTGCCCACGCACGTCACGCCATACGTCAGCCGCGGCGATGAACTCTGCGGTCATCGCGTCGTGAACCGGGGTTGAAGAATAGGCGTGTATCCGCACTTGGCTGCGCCGATGGCGCTCAAACAGAAACTCTGTGAAAACGGCGACCGAATGGCCTCGAAAATCCCCCGAAAGGTAGCCAACATTGAGCACGCGATCGGGTTCCGGCGCATTGACGAAGGCCGCCCGCCAGGGAGCCGTCCTGGCCTCGATGCGGCATCCGGTCCACAGATGCTCGGCAAACAGGCCTTCCGCGCTGAGGCGATCGGAGAATCCCAACGCGAAAAGGTACTCGCTCATGGGGGCGACGGAATCCGGATTTCTATCCACAACCCTGTTCATGACCGCGAGCGCACTGACTATGCGTCCCTGGTCGCGCAGGATGGCGGCGAGCGCAGTCATTGCGTTCGAGTATTCCGGGTGCGCTTCCGGAATCCCGCGCAGCCGTGCTTCGGCTTCATCGAGTCGTCCAAGCTTTCGCAGCAGTATGCCGGCGTTGAACATGGCCCCGACATAGCCCGGCCGTTTCGCAATCGCCGAATCGAGCGCCGTGAGTGCGTCCTCATCGCGACCGGTGGACTCAAGCACATCGGCCAGCGCAACCCAGGCCTCAGGAAATTCAGGCCTCAGGCGTAAAGCTTCCCGAAATCCGTGTTCGGCGCCCGGGTAGTCGCCAAGCTCGAGTTGCGCAAGGCCGAAGTTGTAGTGCGCATGCGCGTGAGTGGGATCGAGCGCGACCGCCGTTGCATGCGCAGCCGCTGCGGCTGTCGAATCTCCCCTGCCCTGCAGCATTATTCCCAGGTTCATGTGAGCGGCCGCCGATGACGAGTCGATAGCAAGCGCTTGGCGGAAACAGCGCTCGGCTTCCGCCGCCTCGCCGCGAGCTTCCGCGGCCAGGCCGGACTCGATGGCTTCCGACGCGCGAGACGGCCGGAGGTCTTCCGGTGCCGGGTGCTCGCTATCCGTCGTTCGCCGGCTGCCTTTTCGCCTTATCCAGCGGGACAATAAATGACTCAAGGGCTCCCTGTTTCCATTGCGGTGAGCGTGGGCGGATTATAGACGCAGCACGTATAATCGCCTGCGCATTCCAAGTAAAGAGACCTGTCCATGATTAGTTGGTTTGATGCAGGCGCGGCCGAAACCCAAGCCGACCAGGCCGTTGCGGAGATAGAGCGCCTCGTTTCAAAGGACGAGCTGTCCGGCGACGGCAGCGTGCGCAAGAAGCAGATAGCCAAGCTGGATCAGACCATCGACCGGCACCGGCGACTGGCCGCGACTGCCGGATACAATATTTACAAGAAGGCGAAGTTCGCCAATCGAGTGAAATGGCGTCTTCGAGACACGGGATATCCGGATGATTTCATCGATTCGGTGGTACGCCTCCTGATCATCTGAACTGGCGGGGCCCGGCGATTCGGCGCAACCCGCATTTGGCTCGCTCGATGACCAAATGCGCGTCGAGCGACGTTATTTGTCACTCCATTTTCCCAATCACCCTCAAAAGGATCGATTTGTGCCTCTTTTCCGATCACAATCATTGGCATGGAAGCTGCTCTGATATCCCGGCTGTCCAAAAGGAGGCTGCGCAGGGCCAAGAGGCCTCGATAACGATACCAAGGAGTCCCAATGAAACGAATCCAGCAGGGCTTTACCTTGATCGAACTGATGATCGTCGTGGCAATCATCGGCATTCTGGCTGCGGTTGCACTGCCCGCCTACCAGGACTATATGGTGCGCACCCGTGTCGCCGAGGGCCTCGCGATGGCCGGCGCGGCAAAACTTGCCGTCTCCGAAAACTCGGCGTCCGGAAATACGGACCTTAGCTCGGGTCTTGTAGCGCCTACCGCAACGGCCAACGTTACTTCGCTCATAACCGACGCCAATACCGGTCAGATCACGGTCACCTACACATCCGCCGCAGGCGGTGGGACGCTGGTGATGGTCCCATCATCCGGTGGTGCTGCGCTGAGCGCCGGAACGGTCCCGACCGGAGGTTCGATCAACTGGAACTGTACCGGTGGCACCACGTTGACGAAATATCGTCCGTCAGCCTGCCGTTAAAACTACCGGTTGCCCTCTCGAGGGCAATGAACGGACATCTCCGGATGTCCGTTTTTTTTGCCTTCGGGCGCGCCCGGCCCGGCTTGCGACTCTGCTACATTCGGCTCTTACCTTTAACCGCCCCTGAAAACCGCCCGACATGATTCTTGTGACAGGAGGCCTTGGCTTTATCGGCTCGCACACGTGCGTCGCGCTAATGCGCGCGGGATACCCAGTTACGATCGTCGATAACCTGGTCAACAGCAAGATGGCGGTGCTCGAGCGCATATGCTCACTAGGCGGCACGGACGTCGGGTTTCATCGGGCTGATCTGCGCGACTCGGCCGCACTCGAAACCGCCTTCGAGCCGAACGCCGTCGACGCCGTGATTCATTTTGCGGCACAGAAGGCCGTAGGCGAATCGGTCGAAAAGCCGCTTGAATACTACGATAACAATATCGGCGGCACGCTCGCGCTTCTCAAGGCGATGGCCCGCTTTTCGGTCCGCCGCATCGTGTTCAGCTCGTCGGCCACGGTGTACGGCGCGCCGCAACGCCTGCCCCTTCACGAGAGTCATCCGCTCGGCGCAGTCAACCCGTACGGACGGACAAAGCAGTTCGTCGAGTCCATCCTGGCCGATGTGGCTTGCGGCGAACCGGCTTTCCGTCATGCATCGCTGCGTTACTTCAACCCGATCGGCGCACACCCGTCAGGACGAATCGGCGAGGATCCTCGCGGCATTCCCAACAATCTCTTCCCCTATATCACCCAGGTCGCCATCGGACGCCTTGAGAAACTGCGCGTTTTCGGGAACGACTACGACACCGCTGACGGAACGTGCATACGCGACTATATCCACGTGATGGATGTGGCCGCGGGACATCTGGCCGCACTGCGCTACATGCTGGAAAAGGATCGCTCGATCACGGTCAATCTCGGCACCGGGCGGGGGCACTCCGTGCTCGAGATCATCCGGGCTTTCGAACGTGTCACCGGGGTCGCGATTGCGCATCGAGTCGTGCCCCGGCGCGCCGGAGACGTCGCGAGTTGCTACGCCGATGTGTCTTTGGCGAAGCGGGCGATGGGTTGGCAGGCCCGGCTCGGAATCGAGGACATGTGCCGGGACTCATGGGCATGGCAGACCGCCAATCCCCGCGGATATCCGGACTGATTTTTCCAGAACTGGCATCTAATTCCGCCGAAGATCCGTCCCCAGAGCCAATCTTCGGTCATGAATCTACGAGATTCCAGGCTCACGGGCGTATCCGGGGATCTTGCTCTCGTCAACATCGTCGATCTGCTCTTTGTCGAGGAACATCTCGGCGTAGCGCAGGTACACCTTCCGGCGCACGAAGATGTCGAACAGGTCCGGGTCGATATGGCCGTTCAGCCGGAATTTGCCGAGGATCTCCAGCGACTCGGACAGGGTTTTGCCCTTCTTATAGGGCCGGTCCTTCGCGGTGAGGGCCTCGAAGATGTCGGCGATGCCCATGACGCGTGCCTGGACTGACATCTGTTCGCGGACAAGTCCTTTCGGGTAGCCCTTGCCATCCATGCGCTCGTGATGGCCTCCCGCATATTCCGCAACGTTCTTCAGATGGCGTGGCCACGGCAGGGCTTCGAGCATCTTGATCGTCGCGACGATGTGGTGGTTGATGATCTGCCTCTCCTCAAGGGTCAGCGTGCCGCCCCGGATGGTGAGATTCTTCAGCTCGTCCTCGGTGAGGAAGCTCGCCTGGTGGCCTGCGACGTCGGTCCAGCGGTATTCGGCAATTCGTTTCACCCTTTCGATGTCGGCGTCGCGCATCGCTTCGCCGCCGATATTGCAGGCGCGCAGGAATCCGCGATCCTCGTCGACCCGGCGAATGCGCTCGCGATACGCCGCTTCGGGTTCCCCGGAATCGGCATTGCGGCCCGCCGCGGCCAGCTCGAGCTTCTTTTTCAGGAGTTCGATCTCCGCGTCGCGCTTGAGCACCTCGAAGCGGGTGTCGATCAGGTGGATCCGGTCGTAGATGGTTTCGAGCTTGGTGGCCTTGTCCACGACGTGCACAGGCGTCGTGACTTTCCCGCAATCGTGGAGCAGTCCCGCGATCTTCAGCTCATAGCGGTCCTTGTCGCTCATCCTGAAATTCGCGAGCGGCCCCTCCTTGGTCTCGGTCACCGCCTCGGCCAGCATCATTGTGAGCGTGGGTACGCGCTGGCAGTGTCCGCCGGTGTAGGGCGACTTCTCGTCGATCGCGGTGTTCATCAGGTTGATGAACGATTCGAACAACTCCTCGAGCTGGTTGATGAGCATCCGGTTGGTGAGCGCGATCGCAGCCTGGGAGCCCAGTGATTCGGCCAATCGCTCGTCCGAAGAGGAAAAAGCCTGGATTTCGCCGGTCTTCGGATGGATGGAATTGATGAGCTGAAGAACCCCGATGATTTCGTTCTCGTGGTTCTTCATCGGCACGGTCAGGAACGACTGCGAGCGATAGCCGGTCTTGGCGTCAAACGCCCGGGTGCCGGCGAAATCGAAGCCCTCGGCCGTGTAGGCATCCTGCACGTTGATCGTCTGGCCGGTGAGCGCCGCGTGCGCGGCGATCATGTTGTGGTTGGGCTTGCCGTCCTTGTAAAGCTGGATGGGATAGAACGGCACCGGGTTGCCGGTGGTGCCGCCAAGATAGTTCTTGAGCGAGCTGGTGCGGACGATCTCGAAGCGAAGGGTCTGGTCTTCGGTGACGCGATAGAGCGTGCCGCCGTCGGCGCGCGTGATGGTCTTGGCCGCGACAAGGATGCTTTCGAGCAGCCGGTTGATGTCCCTCTCGGCCGAAAGGGAGGCGCCAATCGCATTGAGCTGCTCGAGCCTTTGGACAAGGTCGTCGGCGGCGGTCGCCGCCTCGCCGGAAAACCGCAGAGCCTGCGTATTGTCCAAGGTGGCGCTCATCGTGGGCGGGCAGGCCCTGCTACTTGATGCAAACCGTGCGCACCTGCTTCATGTCGGTGAGCCCCATCATGACCTTGTCCATGCCGTCCATCTTCAGCGTGGACATACCTTCCTCAACGGATTTCACGAACAGGTCGGCGACCCGCGATCTCTCCTGGATGAGCTTCTTGACCGCATCCGAGGCGATCATGAGCTCGTGCAGGCCGGCGCGTCCCTTGTAGCCGGAACCTCCGCACACGTCGCAGCCTTTGGCCTTGAAGAACTGCAGCTTGCCATCCTTCCCGTACTCCTTGAGCCAGTAGTCGTAGAGCTTCTTGGCTTCTCCCTGCGGGTCTTTCTTCCAGGTGTCGGTCTGGCGCATGTCGGTCGTGTATTCGTTCATGAACGCCTTGAGTTCATCAGGGCCGGGGGTGTACGGCTCTTTGCACTTGCACAGGCGCTTCGCCAGCCGCTGAGCCAGGATACCGAGCAGAGCGTCGGCAAAGTTGAAAGGGTCCATGCCCATGTCCAGCAGCCGGATGACCGCCTCCGGCGCGGAGTTGGTGTGCAGTGTCGCGAAAACGAGGTGGCCCGTGAGGGAGGCTTCGATGCCGATGTGCGTGGTTTCCGCGTCGCGCATCTCGCCAACCATGATGATGTCCGGATCAGCCCGCAAAAATGCCTTCATCACCATTGCGAAGTCCATGACCTTCTTGTTGACCTGTACCTGGCGCAGGCCCTTTTGGGTGATCTCGACCGGATCCTCCGCGGTCCAGATCTTGGTGTCCGGAGTGTTGAGGAATCCCAAAACCGAGTGCAGCGTGGTCGTCTTGCCCGAGCCCGTAGGGCCGCACACGAAAAACAAACCGTACGGCTTGGAAACCGCAGTCTTGAGGTTCTCGTTGTTCCGCGTGGTCAACCCGAGCTTGTCGATGGGGATCGGCTCGCCGGCGGCCAGGATGCGCATCACGATGTCCTCGACCCCGCCGGTGGTGGGTATGGTTGCCACCCGGAGCTCGATATCGAGCGGGCCGAATTTCTTGAACTTGATCTTTCCGTCCTGAGGCTTGCGCTTTTCCGAGATGTCCAGGTCGCACATGATCTTGAGGCGGGCGACGATCGCGCTTCGATACGATGCCGGCACTTCGATGTACGGCGCGAGCGATCCGTCCCTGCGGAAGCGGATTTCCGTCTTCGCCTTGCCGGGATACGGCTCGATATGGATGTCCGACGCCCCCTGGTTATAGGCGTCAATCACGATCTTGTTGACCAGCTTTACGAGCTCGTTGTCCGCAGCGGCCGATACCTCGTCGCTGCTGCCCTCGCCGGTGTCGAGGCCTTCGTCGCTGTCAAGGCTGGAAAGCAGGTCGTCGATGTTTCCGCCATTGTCGACCTCAACTCCATAGAAAAGGTCGCAGCAGTCCTTGAACTCCTTCTGCGTCGTCACCCGGTAGATGATCTTCGCTTTGGGAAACACGTTCGAGGCGATGCGCGAGCTGCGAATACGCTCCGGATCGAGGCAAATCACGACCAGCCCGTCTTTGCCATCGTCGATCGGAAGCCACTGGTTGGCGTCGACGTATTCCCGCTTCAGGTTCTTGAGCAGATCCAGCGGCTTGACCCGGTCCGGCTTGAACGGCTCGTAGGGAACATTGAAAAACTTCGCCAGCGCGGCGCCGATCGCGGGGATCTTGACCTGGAATTCGTCGGTGAGCACTTGCTCGATGTCAATGACCTTCTTGCGCGCCGAGCGCGAGGCGAGGTCGAATTCGCCGGCGGAAAGCACCGCGTCGGATATAAGGTAGTCGTATTTGGTCTTTACGACCTGCGGCTTCTGACGCTGCTTGAAGGCGATTGCGAGAGTCTGCGCGATCTCGGCGACGCCCTCCTCGGTAAACGCGCCGAACGGCACGCCCGCCTTGTTGTTGATGATCTGAATCACCCCGATCAGCTCGTTGTTCTGCTGGTCGAGCACCGGGGCCACGAGCACCTGTTTCGTCCGGTAGCCGGTCCGCTTGTCGACCTCCTGCAGGAAGCGCAGGTTCGGATTGATCGCCTTGAGTTCCGCCTCGTCGTAAACGTCGCGGATGTTGATGGCTTTTTTTGCCAGGGCGACGTACCCGGCGATCGAATGCTCGGCGATCGGCAGCTTGAGGTCCTTGAATGAATTCAGGCCGGTCTTGAACTTGGAGACGATCGACTGCTTGTCTTCGCCCATCGAGTAGATCGTCAGCCTGTCGGCGTTGAAGAGAGCGCAGATGTCCGCGCTCACCTCCAGCATGATCTCGTCGACGTTGTTGGTCGCGTGGATCTTGTTGGTGACCGCCTGAAGTTGCTTCTGAAACGCAAGGCGCGCCTGTACATCGCCTTGCGGAACCGACTGCTGACTAAGTACCGCACTCATCACTAACCTCCGATTCGGGGCTTTCCTGCGACCGCCTGAGACAGGCTTTCGTATCCTAGTCTTACCGGCCCCACAATTCAATAAGAGCCCTGATTTCTAACAAACTTTCTCGACTTCGGAACTATTTTGTCTTGAACGCGGTGACCCCGTCCCAGCCAGCGCCGGGCGGGGATGCACGCATGAGCGTGAGCCGTTCCCAAAACTCCTTGTAAAGCCTGTGGTCCGGGTTCATCCGGGTCAGGTTCAGGAGGGATAGCTCCGCCTGGTCCCATTCCTGCGCGCGATACTGCTTGAGGCACTGGTGCCAGAGCCCGATTTCGGCAAGCAGGTCGTCGGCGACCGATCCTTCAATGCCCACCGCCTCGAATATCGCGACCGGTTCGTCCTTGCCTTTCACCTTGACCTTGTCCAGCTCGCGAAAAACGCCGTCCCTGACAAGGTCCCGCGTACCCTGACCCACGATGATGCCCACTCCGTATACGCGCGTGAGCGCTTCGAGCCGGGAACCGAGGTTTACTGCATCCCCCATCACCGTATAGGCGCGGCGGACCTTGGAACCCATGTCGCCCACGCTCATCATCCCGCTGTTCACGCCGATGCCGATCCGGATTGGTGGCCAGCCGCGCGATCGCACCAGTTCATTGACCTCCAGCAGGCGCGCCTGCATTCCGAGAGCCGCGAGCACCCCATGCCGCGCATGCTCGCTGTCGGCAACCGGGGCTCCCCAGAACGCCATGATCGCGTCGCCGATATATTTGTCGAGCGTGCCGCGACGATCGCGGATCACCAGGCTCATCGAAGTCAGGTATTCATTGATAAATGCCGACAGGTCCTTGGGATTCAATGCCTCGGAAATGGAAGTGAAGCCGACGATGTCCGAAAAGAGCACGGTCAGCTGTTCGCTGCGGCCTTCCATGCTGTACTTCTCCGGGTCCTGCGCCATTTTGTCGACAAGCTCGGGGGGAACATACTGGCCGAACAGCTCGGTGAATTGCCGCTTGGAGCGCGATTCGACAAAATAGCCGTACGCCATGTTTATCGTGAACAAGGCCACCGTCATCAGCAACGACGACGCCAGCGGGAGCACCAGGCCGCCCTCGCTCCAGATTGCAAGATTGAGCATGATGATCAAAACCATCGCGACGATCGAAACGAGCATTGCCCGCAACGGGCTCAGGATCGGCATCAGGAATGCGAGGGTAATTCCGCCGATCAGCAGCAGGATCACTTCGGCTCCGACCAGGAATGAAGGCTTTTGCTTAATCGTCCCGTCGAGCATTCCCGCTACCAGGTTGGCGTGAATTTCCACGCCGGGGTATACGCTGTCGACCGGCGTGGAGCGCTGGTCGAGCAGGCCGGGGGCTGTAGTTCCGACGATGGCGATCTTCCCGCGGAGCGAATCCGCCGGGGTGCGATCCTTAATGACATCGGCCAGCGACACATAACGGAAGCTTCCCTTCCCTCCGCGAAACGGCACAAGCGCGCTCGCAGTCTCGTCGACAGGAATGTTCAGCTTGCCGACCGTGAGCCATTCCATCACCGCATACCCTTTGTTCGTCAGTTGGTCCGAGGGGTATCCCGGCTCGATTTTGGGGAAGCCAAGCAGCGTGCGGACGACCGCCAGCGACAGCGCTTCGTAGTAGTCCCCCTCATGTTCGACGAGCATCGGGACCCTGCGCACGATCCCGTCGAAGTCGACCATTGGATTGAAGTGACCCCCGCTTGCGGCGCTCTTCTGGAACTCCGGCAGGTTTCCGCCGTAGCCTACCCACGAGGTGAAGTAGATATTGCGGTTCGCGAAAGTGCCTTTCGGGAATACCGGCTCCGGAATGGCGCCAAGTTTCTTGGCGCCCTTGTCGCTGTTGAGGTAGTAACCCAGGACGACCGGCCGGCCCATTATGGCCTTTGCGAACAGGCCGTCGTTGTCCAGTTCCGGACGCAGCTTTTCGTACGCTTCGATGAATGCGGGGACCTGGCGCAGGTTCCTGGCCGCCAGCTCGTCGAGCCTCTTGATGCCGGAACTGTAGTCTGGCTCCGCGAACACCACATCGAACGCCACCACCGCGACCTGGTACCGATCGAACAGTTTCGTCATGAGACGCGCCATGACGTCCCGTGGCCAGGGCCAGCGCCCGACCTCCTCAAGGCTTTTTTCATCGATGTCGAGAATGACGATCCGATCGTCAATCCCGCGCGGCATGGTAAGTTTCAGCGGGGTGTCGTAAACGATGTGATCCAGGTGGGAGACGATTCCTACTTCGTATAACTTCGCGGCGTGACCGATGAAAAAAACGACTATGGCCAGACCGAGGACGATCCGGACGATGTGCTGTTTCACTCAGTCTCCGCAGGCGAGC
>JANMXB010000654.1:0-10225 GCA_031380765.1 Pseudomonadota bacterium
CCGGCTTCGTGCGCCGGCCGCTCGAGTACGGGCCCGGCGTGAAAAAAGACCTCAAAGCGGAAAGGGCATTCGACCTCAACGCCGACGACTTCCCCGATCTCGCGCGGCGCCTGGGCCCGTGAGCTCCATCGACCAGTCCCCGCGCCACCGCGTGATGATCGTCGACGACGAGGAGTCGATGCGGCTGCTCCTTGCGCGCATCCTCACCAACGACATGGACGTCGAAGTCATCCTTGCCGGCACCTGCGAGCAGGCGCAGCGGCTGGGCGGCAGCTTTGCCTATGACGCGATCCTGCTCGACCTGATGATGCCGGGCATCGGCGGCTTCGGCGTGCTGAAGGAGCTGCGCGCCAACTCGCCGAACGCCGCGACGCCGATCATCGTGGTGTCGGTGCTCTCGGAACCCGACACGGTCAGCCGCTGCATGGCCGCGGGCGCCAGCGCCTACCTCGTGAAACCGGTCGAGCGCAACTCCCTCGTTTCGACGGTCAAGGCGCAGATCGCGGCGCGCAGGCGGCCCAGGACCTGATTCGCACAAAGGACATCCCGACATGGCAGAGATCCGCATCTACAACCCCGAAGCGCTGGGCGCGCCGCTCGGACAGTATTCCCACGTGACGCGCGTGAAGGCGGCCGAGACGCTCTACATCGCGGGCATGCTTGCGCCAGGCGAGAATTTCGACGCGCAGTGCAGCGGCGTATTCCGCGGTATCGAGGCCGCCCTCAAATCCGCGGGCGCGGCCTGGGGCAACGTCGCCCAGTTCACGACCTACCTGGTGCACTCGCAGGACATCCCGAAATTCATGGCCTGGCGCCTGCGCGAATTCCCGAAGATGTTCCCGGACGGCAAATATCCGCCGAACACGCTCCTGATCGTCGACCGGCTGGTGCAGGAGCAGTTCCTGGTCGAGGTGCAGACCATCGCCGCGCTCTGAATCCAGAACATTGTTTTAGCCGGATTCAAGGCTGGCGCGGGCCTCCGGCCAATCTGGATAATAATTCCGCTATAAACAACAAAGGGCGCGCCGAGGCGCGCCCTTTGCGGCATCAGGTTGCCGCTAGGCTTCGACAAACGCCTCTTCGCGCTTCTTGCGGATGTTCGGCAGCAGCAGGATGATCAGCAGTACGATCGAGGCGATCAGGAATCCGGCGCTGATCGGCTTCTGGAAGAACACCAGCGGGTCGCCGCGCGACAGCAGCATCGCGCGCCGCAGGTTCTCCTCCATCAGGGGCCCGAGGATAAACCCGAGCAGCAGCGGCGCGCCTTCGCACTCGAGCTTCACGAAGATGTAGCCCAACACGCCGAAGATCATCATCAGCAGCACGTCGAAAGGCTGGTTCGACAGGCTGTAGACGCCGATCGCCATGAACACCAGGATCGACGGGTAGAGGATCCGGTAGGGGACCGTCAGCAGCTTGATCCACAACCCGATCATCGGGAGGTTCAGCACGATCAGCATCAGGTTGCCGACCCACATTGAGGCGATCATGCCCCAGAAGAGCTGGGGCTTCTCGGTCATCACCTGCGGGCCGGGCGCGATGCCCTGGATCATCATTGCGCCGATCATGAGCGCCATCACGGCGTTGGACGGGATGCCCAGCGTGAGAAGCGGGATGAAGGAGGTCTGCGCGCCGGCGTTGTTCGCCGCCTCGGGCGCGGCCACGCCTTCGATCGCCCCTTTGCCGAACTCATGGCCATACTTGGAGACTTTCTTCTCCAGCGTGTAGGCGCCGAACGAAGCGAGCAGCGCGCCGCCGCCGGGCAGGATCCCCAGCGCCGAGCCGAGGAAGGTGCCGCGCAGGATCGGTTTCCACATGCGCTTCCAGTCCTCCTTGGTCGGCCACATGGTGTTCACCTTGTTGGTGAAAACCTCGCGCTCGTCCTTCATCTCCAGATTGGTGATGATCTCGGCGATGCCGAACAGGCCCATCGCCACGGTGACGAAGCCGATGCCGTCGGCCAGTTCCGAGATGCCGAACGCGAAACGCAGCACGCCGGAGTTCACATCGGTGCCCACCAGCCCGAGCAGGAGCCCGAGGATCACCATGGCAATCGCCTTGAGGACCGAGCCGTGCGCGAGCACCACCGCCGAGACCAGGCCCAGTACCATCAGGGAAAAATATTCCGAGGGTCCGAATTTCAACGCCACCTCGGCCAGCGGCGGGGCGAACATCGCAACGATCAGCGTGGAAACGCAACCGGCGAAGAACGACCCGATCGCCGCCGTCGCCAGTGCAACGCCGGCGCGGCCCTGCCTTGCCATCTGGTAACCGTCCAGGCAGGTGACTACCGACGAGGATTCGCCCGGCAGGTTGACAAGGATCGCCGAGGTCGAGCCACCGTACTGCGCGCCATAGTAGATGCCCGCAAGCATGATCAGCGCGGTGATCGGCGACAGGCTGAACGTGACCGGGAGAAGCATCGCGATGGTGGCCACCGGCCCGATACCGGGCAGCACGCCGATCAGCGTTCCGAGAAGCACGCCGATCAGGCAGTAAAGCAGGTTGATCGGCGTGAGGGCCACGCCGAAGCCGATTGCGAGGTTGCTGAAGAGACTCATGTCCATGGTATTCCCCTCAGCTCATGAAGTCCGGCCAGAGCGGGAAGGGCAGCGTTAGGCCCTTCACGAACACCAGCACGGAAAAGATAATCAGAACTACCGTAAGGATCGCGACTTCCTTGGCCCTGAACTCATGGCCGCCAAAAGCGCATACGAAGATCAGCACCACCAGGTCGAGCACGAAGCCAAGCGGCTTGAGCAGGTAGCCGAAGAGGACGAGCGAGAGCGAGATGAAGAAAAGCGGCTTGAACGACAGTTTCGGAACATTGGGCCCCTCGATGACGAGCGACTGGAAAAGCACGATCCCGCCGAGAACCGCCATCATGCCCCCAAGCACCGTCGGGAAGTACGCCGGGCCCATGCGCACCGCGCTGCCCATCTGGTAGTTGCGTGCGACGACAAGGAAGAACACGCCGAATACGATAAACATCAGGCCTGCCCAGAAATCCTTGGGACTCTTGATCTTCATGTGCCTCCTCCAGGAACGGAACGCCGCGGCCGGCCTCTCCAATTGAGCCGGTCTCCGGCGTAAAACGCGTCGAAGTGTATCACGGGGTTTTGTGCCAAAAGCCCCAAATGAAGGGACGGAATACTGTCCGCTCCGTCAGCCGAATCGGCGGGCGACTTCGGGGCCGCACGGGGGTGGTGCGCGGGCGCGCCGCAATTGTGCATTGCGTACCGCGCCAGAGCCTATGCGGGGCCGAAAGTGATGTCGCCATAAAACGCCACGGCCGACTCGCCGGTATTGTCGGTGTCGGTCGAGACGATGACGCCCGTCACCGCGGCCGGCTCGGAACCGAACGCGCGTTTGTAGTCGTCGCGGATATTGCGCTGGACGCCCACCCACTTTCCCGCGCGCGCAGCGCCGCTTTCCGCGACGATCATGCGGACGCGATCGGTGTACGCATTCGGCACCAGGGTGTCGCGCGGCGCCTTTGCGTCCCACACATAGCACAGAGCGGCAGCCGGTACACTCTCCCCGTATCGAAGCCGCGCGACGCCGAGCTTCATGCGCTCGGCGGCCGGAAGCGTCGCGGGATCGAGTTCGAACGTGACATACACGCGCGCGGCAAAATCATCGCCGGCCCTGGAGCGGATGTCGGCGCGCTCGAGCACGTTGATGACTTTCCAGCGCCAAGAAATCACCGGAAATGCGCGAGGATCGAGCCGCACCTCGCGCACGATGCCCGAAGCCGAGTTTTCCGCTTCGGCACGCAGTACCACCACGCCCTCGTCTGCCACAAGCGAATAGCGCGTCGGGCGCAGTCCGCCACCGAACACCCACGGCTTCATGTCTTCGGCCAAAGGACCGCCGGCCCTCAGGGCCGAAAACCGCATTGCCTCGATGCGCGACTGCGCACTCGCCATCCGCGGTAACGATGCGGCAATCCCCGCGGCGAGCAAAATCCTGCGGCGAAGGTTCAGGGGCGCCGCTCCAGCAGCCGCTCCGCACGCAAACGGGCGAGGTCGCCGGGCCGGTCGACATCCCACATGGTGCGCAACTCGCGCCAGCGCCAGCCGAGCGCCGCGAGGCGGTGGCGCGTTTGCTCCATCACCGCCGCGGTGCTCCATGAAACGCCGCAAAAAAGCGCCGGTGCGTTTCGCGCGAGACCAATCAGCGGATAGCCGCCGTCTTCGGCAGGGGCGATTACGGCCGCGCACCCGCGCAGCAAGCGCGCGGCGCGGCGCAAATCGGCTGCCGCGAGCGCAGGACAGTCGCTCCCCACGAGGATCATGCGCGCATGCAAGCGCAGGCCGCGCCGGAACGCTTCGTACATTCGAGCGCCTACGTTACCCGTTGCCTGGCGGCGGATTGGAACACCATAACGTTGCGCGAGGGAATGAAAAAAAACATGGTCCGCCGGTGCGCCATGCAGCTCGACCGGACCGCACCTCGCCGCGACCGCGGTAGCGACCGCGTGTTCCACCAGGCGCGCATGCAGGCGCGCGGCGCCATCCGCGCCGATCGCCGCGGCCAGCCGCGTCTTCACCCTCCCGGCCTGCGGCGCCTTGGCAAACACCACGATCAACGTGGATCTATTGCGCATAGATTCGGGCAAGCCTCGCCGGGTCGACCCCCAGGAAATACAGCAGCCGCAGGCGCCACATCAGCACGATGGTTCTGAGGACGCCCCTGCGCTCCCATCTGCGTCCCGAAGTCATCGCTTTCGCTCCCAGGCACGCGGGCGCGCCGCTGCGCCTGAGCAGCGCGCAAAGCGCCACGTCCTCCATCAGGGCAATCGGAGGATAGCCGCCGGCTTCATCAAATACGTCGCGGCTGACGAAGAGAGCCTGGTCGCCGGTTGAGATTCCGGTGATCCGCGAGCGCTGGTTCATCATGAATGCCACGACCGCGAGGAGCGGATGCGCTGAATCGATCGTTACATCGAACCGGCCCCACGCATGGTGCGCCAGCGCGTCGACGACCAGCTCGTCGGCCGCTTGCGGCAATCGTGTATCCGCATGCAGGAAAAGGAAAGCCTCGCCAGTTGCGGCGCGGACGCCGGCGTTCATCTGGCTTGACCGCCCGCGAGGTGCGCTGATGACCCGGTCGGCGAGAGGATGCGAAAGCGCGGGGGTGGCGTCGGTGCTGCCGCCGTCGACCACGATGACTTCGTGGCCATGGGCACGCAACGGTTGGAGCACCGTGAGGGCGGCGACGATCATCGTCGCCTCGTTCAATACGGGAACAATGATCGAAATGCGCAAAGCTGCCGCTCCCGCGCCGCTACTTCTTCGCGTCGTTGATGCTCCAATCGTACTCGAGGAAAGCAAGGGGTGCCCTGCCCTCGGCAACCACTTTCTGCGCATCGGGCCCGTCGGCAAGCAGCCTCGCGTATTTCGCAAAATACTGCTCGCGGACACCGAAATCCTCCTTGAACCAGTCGAAAATCTTCGACACCTCGAGTTTGCCTCCCGCATATCGATTTCGCGAGCGGTCGGAAAGAAACCGTATCACCTGCTCCTCGAGCTGCCTGTCGAGCTTGTCGGCGGTGTACGCCTCCTCCCGCAGCATCGGGCAGCCGATCGATGCGCAATTCACCGCGTAGTGCACCCTGACCTCGTTGTACGCGCCGGGCTTTCTGAGCATTTCGTGCTCGACCTGGTCGAGGTACGACTCGTGCCCCAGGAGGGTAAAGAACTTGTCCTTCCATGGGTTGCCGAAGACGGTGCCGAAATCGCGGATCGACTTGAGGTTCGGATAGCGCGTGAGGATCTTCTCGACAGTGAATGCGTTGTAGGCATTGATGAGGAAAGCCATACGCTCGTTTTTCGGCCAGCCGCTGAATTCCGCCTCGCTCACCTTCGATAGGGATTCAAGGTACGCCTTCAACGCCGGGCGGTCCCTGGCGAAATCGGCATAGCGCACCTGGGAAGCCTTGCCGCCTTCGATCAGCACGACGTTCTTTTTCAGCAGCGCATCCCAGGCCTTGTGCGTAGGGTCGAAGCCCTGCGCCCCTCCAGTGAGGGGCGCCAGCACCGTACTCAGGAAGATCAGCAATGCAGCCAGTCTGCTCATTTTTTCAGCCTCGCATCCAGGTGTGGAATTTTTCGACCTTCGCAAGCAGGGCCTGCGGCGCGTGCGCCTTTTTCCACACGCCGGCCACGTACTTGTTGGCCTCCGCCATCGTTGGGTATATGTGGATGGTGCCGAGGATCTTGTTGAGGCCCAGCCCGTGGCGCATCGCGGTCACGAATTCGGCAATCAGATCGCCGGCATGCTCGCCCACGATTGTCACGCCGAGGATCCGGTCCCTGCCCGGGACGGTGAGCACCTTGACGAAACCGCGCGCCTCTTCGTCGGCGATGGCGCGATCGAGGTCGTCGATGCCGTATACCGAGACTTCGCATGCGATGTTCTTTTCTTTCGCCTCGGTCTCGTTGAGCCCCACGCGCGCGACTTCCGGATCGGTAAACGTCGCCCACGGAATGACCGAATAGTCGGCGCGGAATTTCCTGAAGCCCCCGAACAACGAATTTACCGAGGCATACCAGGCCTGGTGGGACGCCGTGTGCGTGAATTGGTAAGGGCCGGCAACGTCACCGCACGCGTAGATGTTCGGATAGTTTGTCTGCAGGTATTCGTTGGTCTGCACGGTCTTCGTTTTCGTCAGCGGGATGCCCAGCTCCTCGATCCCGTAGCCGGTGACACGCGGCGCGCGGCCCACCGCCACGAGGACTTCGTCGAACTCGATGCGCACATCCGCGCCCTGGTGCTCGCAGAAGAGCACCTTGCGCCCCTCCTCCACAAGGAACTGCTTCGCCTTGTGCCCGACCAGCACGTCGACGCCTTCGGCGCGAAAGTTTTTCGTGACCAGCTCGGAGACCTCCGGGTCCTCGCGGATCATGATGCGGGGAAGCATTTCGACCTGCGTGACCTTGGCGCCAAACCGGGCGAAAGCCTGCGCCAGCTCGCAGCCGATCGGCCCGCCGCCCAGAACGACCAGGCGCGGCGGGAGCTTGCGCAGGTCCCACAACGTTTCGGAGGTCAGGTACCCCATCCTGTCCAGGCCCGGAATCGGCGGCACGAAAGGCGCGGCGCCCGCGGCGATGACGATCGAGCGCGTGGTCAGCCGCTGGCTGGCGCCATCAGCACGCCGGATCTCGACCTCCCACGGGGAGACCATCTTCGCCTCCCCCATCACGCACTCGACGCCCATCCCCGTGAAACGCTCGACCGAATCGTGCGGCTCGACGGTTTTCACCACGCGCTGGACGCGTTCCATGACTTCGGCGAAATCGAATTCCGCAACCGCGCTTTTGAGCCCGTATTCCTTCGCGCGCCGCATCTGGGCAAGGACCCGGGCGGTCCTGATCAGCGCCTTGGAGGGCACGCAACCCGTGTTCAGGCAGTCGCCGCCCATTGCGTGCTTTTCCACGATCGTGACCTTCGCTTTCACCACGGCCGCAATCAAAGCCGCTACCAGTCCGCCCGAGCCCGCGCCGATCACCACCATGTTGCGGTCGAATTTCGCGGGCTTCGTCCAGCGCGCATAGACCCTGCGTGCCTTGATGAAATCGATGGCCCTGGAGGCGATCAGGGGAAAGATTCCGAGCAGCACGAACGCACCGATGAGGCCCGGCGAAAGGATTCCCGAGAGCGACTCGAGTTGCGCGAGCTGGGTGCCCGCGTTCACGTACACCAGGGTGCCTGCCAGCATTCCGGCCTGGCTCACCCAATAAAAGGTCCACGTGGGCAGCAACGTGAGGCCCATGGCAAGATTGATGACGAAGAACGGCACCACGGGAATCAGGCGCAGCGTGAAAAGATACAGCGCGCCTTCCTTCTCCACGCCTTCGTCGATCGCCTTGAGCGCAGGTGCGAAACTGTGCTGCACCCAATCGCGCAGCACGAACCGCGAAGCGAGGAAAGCGAGCGTCGCGCCGAGGGACGACGCGAATGAAACGATGAGCGTGCCCCATCCAAGGCCGAAAATGGCGCCTGCGGCAAGGGTCATGATCGTCGCGCCCGGCAGCGAGAGGCCGGTCACGGCCACATAGACCGCGAAAAAGCACAGCGCGGTGGTGAGCGGGTTCGAGGCGTACCAGGCGTCGATCGCCGTCTGCTGCGCCTTGACCTGCTCGAAGGTCAGGTACCGGTGTCCGCCAAGTGAAAAAAACGCCACCACCGCAATCGCGATTCCAGCCAGCACCAAAAGCTTGTTTTTCTTCATTGCGGGGATCCCCCAGTGCGCCTGGTCGGCCCGGGCGCCGGAATCTTACAGCGCGAGCGCCGCGGACTGCCGCGAAGCGTTTCGAACCGCATCGCCCGCTCCATAGGCAGGCCCGGCGCAAATTCGCCCGAAGTAGGACACATGCGCGTCCGACCCCGCGGGCCACTGGTCGAGAAAGCGCCGCTTCCAGGCCGCGACGTCATAACGAACCGGAATCGCCTGCACGTGCGTGTCTCCGACCGACACGCCATAGATCGCATCCGCAGCCGGCGCGTGCACCGAGATGCGCGTCACGAGCCCGTACGCCGTAGCGCGAAAGTTAGGCATGCCGGCCGCGCCGCTGTTGATGAGGACCGATTCGTGCGGGCCGACGGCGATCCTCTGCAGTACCGGCAAGCAGGTATGACTGCTCGCGATCACGCCGACGCCTGCGGCGGCGAAAGCGCCGGCAGCCGCAGCCAATCCCGCCGGCGTGCCAAGCACCTGTTGCGAAAATCCCCAGCCCGCAAGCGAATCCGCATCGCCGTGGACCACCCCGACGCGCATGTCGCCCACTCGCGCGATCGCCAACATGGGCAATGCGCCCAGCCTCGCCGTCAACACGGGCTGCGCAAGCGCCGTTGCCCACAGCCGTTCCTGAATGCGGTTGGAGCGCTGGACTTCGGCGTCCCCGACCCAGTCGGGATAGCCGCACCCGCAGCCCGCATCTTTTGCCGGCTGCGCCAGCTCGGTTTCGACGTTGCCGCGCGTCGCGAAATGCCCGAGCACCGTTTCGTTGACCTGGCGGAAATCTTCCGCGTCGACATCGAACCAGTTGAAGTCGCCGTTGAAAACCACTTTGGCTCCGGGGTCGCCCGCGACGATGCCGAGCAGCGTTTCGAGCGCAAACGGATTGCCGTAGAGGCCGCCCGCGACATAGAGCGTTTCTGCTTCGATTGCCGGCACTGCGCGCAGTGCCTTCGCCCCGTAACAATAGTTAACGGGGCAGGAGCGTCCCGGCCCACTAGCCATTCAATGCGCCATCCAGCGCGCCGCCGCACGAAGAGCCCTGCCCCGCGGTACAGCCGTAGCAGTGGTCGCGAACTGCAATCGGATTGCCCGCAAGGTCGCGGCCGATGAGGTCGGAGAGTTGCGGGCGGCGCACGCCATCGACCATGAGCGGCAATCCGAGCATCTGGTTGAAATCGCAATCGTAGACCGCGCCCTGCCAGTCGACGGATACCAGCGTGCGGCACATGACCGCATCGAGGTTTTCGTCGCGATGGGCGCCCTTCAGCAGGGTCATGTAATCGCCGAACTGGCCTTTCGACACCAGTGTGCTGCCAAAGCGCTGGATCGGCATGTTCGCGAGCGTAAAGAGCCGGTTGAATACCACGCCATGCCGGGCGCCAAGCTCGCGCTTGTAGTCGGCCTCCAGGCTTTCCTGTCCGGGCGGCAGCGAGGGGCCCTGCGGGTTGTACACGAGGTTCAGCACCAGCCCTGAATCCGGGGCGCCATAACCCAGCGCGTTAAGCCGCTGCAGACCGGCGATGCTTTTTTCATACACACCCTTGCCCCTCTGGCGATCGACCAGTTCTTCCGTGTAACAGGGCAGCGAGGCGGTGATCTCGACCTGGCTGGCGGCCAGAAACCCGGCGAGGTCTTCCTGGCCCGGCTCTTCGAGCACCGTAAGGTTGCAGCGGTCGATCACGCGCGCGCCCAGCTCCCGGGCCCGGCTCACCAGCTCGCGAAAGTGCGGATTGAGCTCGGGGGCGCCGCCGGTAACGTCCAGGGTCCTGATGCCCCCAACCGCAATGAATGCGAGTACGTCGCCGATCGTTTCGCGGGACATGAGCTCGGTGCGCGTGGGACCGGCATTCACGTGGCAGTGCAGGCAGCTCTGGTTGCATTTGTAGCCGAGGTTGACCTGCAGGGTTTCCAGACGGCCCCGGCGCAGCGCGGGAAACCCGAACTGCTGGATCAACGGCAATGTCGCGTGCACTCTGGTTT
>JANMXB010000669.1:0-3639 GCA_031380765.1 Pseudomonadota bacterium
GCCGCCCTCCCAGATGATCGCGTCGGTGTAGCCGCGCGGCTGGATCTTCGAGCGGCGGTAGAGGCTGTCGAGCAATTTGAACAAGTCGCCGTTCTGCTCTTCCTGGGCGATCTTCAGCAAATCGAGTTTTTCAGTCATGGGACGCAAGCCTTGAGGTTGAGAAGGCGGTTGCCTCAGCTTACGGGCTGAGTGCGGGATGGGGTAAAAGCTATATTATAGAAGAGTTCAGTTGCGAGCCGGCCGGCCCCTAGACCGGCAAGAGTTTGAGGACGAAGACGCGTTCCATCATCCACACTGCGGCGACCAGCGCAATCAGCGCCGAGCCGCCGGTGAAAATCATACGCCGGTAGATCCACGTGTGGCGCAGTCCGTAGGCAACGGGCAGGAACAGGCCCACGATCGCCAGTTGCCCGGCTTCCACGCCAAGGTTGAACCCGACGAGGGCAAGCACCAGCGCGTCGCGCGGCAGGCCGAGATCGGCGAGCACGCTGGCAAAGCCGAATCCGTGGATCAGCCCGAAGCCGAACGCCACAATCCAGCGCCGCCCGCCCACGGCGGGCCATAAATTGTTCAGGGCAGCAAGCGCAACAGACAGTGCAATCGTCGACTCGACAAGGCGCGAGGGCAGGGACACCACCGAGAGGGCCGCCAAGCTGAGCGTGATCGAGCGCGCCAGGGTGAATGCGGTCACGATCCTGAGGACATCCCAGAATACCGGCGCAAAGCGCGGCGCCGGCATCCAGGTTCCGCGGCCGCGCAGGAACACCGCCGGCAGCAGCAACGAAATCAGGAACAGGATATGGTCAAACCCGATGAGGATGTGCCAGATGCCTTCGCGGCCGTAGGCGAGAAACTGGTCGAGACGGGACGCGGCGGCCAGCTCGAATCGCTGCTTCGGCCGGTCCGGTCCCAGGATCGCCGTAGTGCTTCCGGCGCCGTGCTGGATTCGCAGCATTCCGCGGTGCGAAGGGTCGAGATCGGCGAACAGGCTGTACTCGATCTCGATTCTCCGCGGAACCGGAGTTCCGCCGCACGCGATCGAAAATCGCAGAACCTCGTAGGCGCCGTCGCTATGGTCGTCCACCAGATGCTCAACCGGCGCAAGTGCGCAGTGGCGCCCATCGGCCGAGAGGGACAGCCGGGCCAGCGCATAGGCCGAGATGTCGGCATGCTTCGCGCGCACTTCACCCCACGTAATCTCACCATTGCCCTCGGTGTCCACGCCGAGGGCGTAGTCCAGTCGCGCAGTGCGATATCCCATTGCCCACGCAAGCCCTCACTTCCGATAACAATGGCTAGATAGCTGTCGCTAGGTTTGTGGGCGTGGCCCAGCGAGGCGACCAGGAACAGGACCAGGGCGAGCAGGAGTCTCACTTGGCGAGAGCCCTGAGGGCATCCGCCACGCGCTGCAGGGCCGGATCGTCTTATCCCGACTGCGTGAGCCATTCGAGGGCCGGCTGCCCGGCGGCGCGATTGTGCGCAGCCAGGGCGGCCTCCAGGAGGATGGCGGCATCCCGGGGAAAAGAAAGGCGACATGAAGAAAGACGACAAGAAAGCGGAAAAAAAGGAAGACAATAAGAAGTAAGCTTTCTTCACTTTCGTCGAAAGGCAGGGTAAGGTTCCCTGCCTTTTTTATTTGTGAGTAGCGGATCCCCATGCGAAGACTTGTCGCCCTTGGCTGCCTCTTTTTTCTGTGCGGCATTGCCGCCGCGCAGCAGCTCCCGCGCACGGAGCTTTCCGCCGGCGTCCACCTTATCCGCGCCGAAGTCGCGGACAATTTCGTTACCCGCATGCAGGGCCTGATGCATCGCCCGTCCATGGCCGCCAACGAAGGGATGCTCTTTGTCTTCGACGAATCGGGCATCCAGTGCATGTGGATGAAGAACACATTGATTGCGCTCTCGGTGGCCTACATCGCCGACGACGGGACGATTGTCAACGTCGAGGACATGAAGCCGCAAACCGAGGATTCGCATTGTGCGAAGAAACCCGTGCGGTTCGCACTCGAGATGAATCTCGGCTGGTTCGCCTCCAAGGGACTGCGCCCCGGCGCCAAGCTGCGCGGCCTCGAGAAGTTCAAGCCGGCACAATAGCGCCCGCCGGAAGCTTAGTGCTCGTGGCGGTGATGAATATCCGGGAAGTGCGGATGCCGGTGAGTCAGCGGTTCATGCCGATGCGCATGCGCGTGGGGTTCCGCCCCGTCCCAGGCGAAATCGTGCGCATGACGGTGATGCTCGTCGTGCAAATGCTGGTGGGAATGCTCCAGCAACTGGTGCCCGTGCGTGTGCTCGTGCCGCTCGCTCACGTGAAGCCACACCCCCCAGCCCATCAAGCCGGCGGCGATCCAGAAAGTCGCGCCCGCCGGCTCGCCGAGCACGCCGATCGCCAGCGCCACCCCGACGAACGGGGCGGTTGAAAAGTAGGCTCCCGCGCGCGCGGCACCCAGGTCGCGCAAAGCCACCACGAACAGCGCGAGGCTCACGCCATAGCCGGCGAAACCGATGCCCAGCGCAGCCATCGCTGTGCCGAAAGCGGGCCACGAGTCGCCTGCCATCCCCGCCAGTGCAAGATTCACCGAGCCTGCCACGCAGCCTTTGATTGCCGCAATGGCGACCGGATCGCCGGCGGAAATACGCCGGGTCAGGTTGTTGTCGATGGCCCAGAACAGGCAAGCTGCGACCACCAGCAATGCCGCAGCGTCGATATCGCCGAAACCGCCCGGAGCTACCGAGAGCACAACGCCGCCGGCTGTGATGAGCGCCATTCCCAGTGCGATGCGCCGGTCGAAATTTTCGCGAAACACGAACCATGCAATGAGCGCCGTGAATACGCTTTCGAGGTTGAGCAGGAGCGATGCAACGGTCGCGGGGGATGCCGCGAGCCCGAACATCAACATCGCCGGGGCGGCGACCCCGCCGGCGAGTACGGCACCGGCGAGCCAAGGGAGATCCGCGTTGGCGATGCCCAAGGCGGTACGACGCCCGGAAGCCCGGCGCGCAATCATCCAAAGCGCGAGCCCCAGTCCGCTGCCGGCGTAAAGGAGCCCGGCCAACGCGAACGGATGCAACTCGCCGCCGAGCGCTTTTGCCGCCGGCGTGCTCGCGCCGAAGAGCGCGGCCGCTGCGAGCGCGCCTGCAACGGATCGTAGGTGGGCTGGATTCATTTCACTGCGTCCCGCGCCGGACAGTCCTGACTCCCACGTCCGAAAAAACTCGGGGCCCGCGCGGGGCCCCGGGACAACCGTACCGGAAACAGGATCAGAGGCCGCCGTTTTGCTGCGCGACCATGCAATAGAGCATCGGTATGGAGAGCATTGGATTGAATCGCGAAGCAAGCATCGCCACGCGCGCGGCCTTGGCCTTGTCGGCAGGTTCGACCGGGACGATCCCAAGCGCCTTCTTCTGGTTCGGCCAGATGATGGCCCACACGTTGATGCCCATGATCAACCCGAGCCACATTCCGATGGCAATGGCGGTGAAGGGGCGGGCGAATGTAAGCATCGCTCCGAGGTACCCGTTCATTCCCGCGAGGATCAGGCCGGTGACCATGGTCGACAGCGCAGCCCAGCGGAACCAGAAAAGCGCCTCAGGCGCGATGACTTTGCCGATCGCGGGTTTCTGCTCGTCCGGGATCTTGGGC
>JANMXB010000691.1:0-5096 GCA_031380765.1 Pseudomonadota bacterium
GCCTTGCACAGCGTACAAGTGTCCTTGTTGACCTGGATACGGCCGAAAGGCGCGCCGGCGCCGAGCGCGATTTCCTCCGTGGGGGCCGGGGCGTTCTTCGCCAGATGGTCGAGCGCGAAATCGAGCGTGGTGCGCTTTTCCACGGACAAATTGAAAGTCGCTGGTTTGGCCGGAATCTTCGCCGGCGCAAGGGCCCAAAGGGATCTCTCCAGGTGCGCCGCATCCTGCGCCACGACGAGCTCGACATGCCGGCCGGCGTACCCCAGGCTGGTGAGGATCGTCTGCGCGAAGCCCATCTGCGCGCGGATCGCGTCGACGTAGCCTTCCGGTTCCGCGCCGGTCGAAACGATCACGACCTGGCTTGCGCCATACGCGATCGCGCCGAGCCACACGTCCATGCCAATCGACGCGACATGAAAGACTTCCATCGGGATCATGCGCGCGGGCAGGCCTTTGGCAGAACGCGGAACGCCGCTCGCGGCGCGCCTGCCCAGCGACTGCACCAGCGCGCGACCCTCCGTAGCGTGGAACAGGATGCAGGCGTCCTTGCCGCCGGCATCCCGGTACGTATTGAGCACCGTCTTCAGGCGCGCCCCGGTATCGGAGACGCGCGGGTAGGCATAGGTCATGGCGCCGGAGGGGCATACGGTCGCGCAGCCCCCGCAGCCCGCGCATAAATGAGGCTCGACTTTAACGCGGTCGCCATCGCTCGTGATGGCGCCCGTCGAGCACACGTCGATGCATTTGTTGCAGCCTTGCTGCGCGGAGCGGCTGTGCGCGCAGATGCGCTCGTTGTAGGCGAAGAATTTCGGCTTCTCGAACTCGCCCACGAATTGCGCGAGCTTGCCCGCCGCGAGGGCCTGCTCGAGCGGATCGGCGCCGGGGGCGAAATAGCCCTGTGGAAGGTCGGGCGTTTTCAGCACCGGCTCCGCCGACAGGTCGAGGACCATGTCGAATTTTTCGCTGCGGACCGTATCCGCGCGATTGAAGTCGATGGCGCCGATCGCGCCGCAGGCTGTTACGCAGGCGCGGTGCGACTTGCACTTGTCGAGATCGATCTGGTAGCCCAGGTCGATGGCCTCTTCCGGGCACGCGCGCACGCAGGCGTTGCAGCGCGTGCAGACTTCGAGGTCGATCGGGTTTTCCTGCGTCCAGGCGACTTCGAATGCGCCCAGGTATCCCGCGACCTTGCCGGCCGTGCCCGACCACACCGGGTACTTGCGCTCGACAGGCAACTCTGCGCCGCGGCCCTGGGTCGCGAGCACGCTCACGTCGAACTCGCCGCAGAGGCGCTCTGCCCAGCCGATAGCTGCCTGCGCAGGACCGAGGATGAGGAGATTGCCGCCCGAGGAGTAGCTTACGGTCGGGACAGGCTCCGGATCGGCCCGCGCTGCGAGCGCAATCAATGCTGCGATCTTCGGCGTCGCCCCCGCCCCCTCCGCCGACCAGGCGGCGTTCTCGCGGATGTTCAGGAAACCCAGGGCGCCTTTTGCGCCGGCTGCCTGGGCCAGCTCGGCGAAGAGCGGCGCCTCCTGCGTGCAGGCCACGAGGACCTCGGGATCGCGCAGCGCATCGTTGAATGCGCCGACTTCCCCGCGGCATAGCTCGGTATGGATGGTGACCGGCGTTTTCGACTTGAGCGCCGCCGCAAGCGCCTTCGCATCCAGAGGCAACGTGCGGTTGCAATTGCACAGCTTGAGGGTCTTGTCTTCGAGCGCCATGGGTCAGGTCTTCCCGGCAGGGTCGGGACCGGTATTGCCTGCGGGGGGAACGCTCGCTTCGTACTCGCGCACCGCATCTTCGGCCGACCGCAGGGCTTCGTCGGCATCGATCAGCGGGGGAATGCTCGCCTCGTACTCGCGCGCGGCCTGTTCTTCAGATCGAGTCGCGGCCTCTGCCGCATCGGCAGCCGCTTTTTCCTCGTCGGTAAAAAGGAGCTGGCGCGCCTGGTACAGCTTCTTCATCATCTCCTCCGGAATGGGGTCCGCAATACTGTAGTCGTCGATGTAAGTGTCCAGCCCGTCCATGACGTTGAAGTGAGGATCCTTGAAAAGCTGCTTCATCGCCGCCTGCTTCACGCCCGGGTCCACATCGGGGCGCATGAACGGCTTGAAATCCGATTCGGGCGTGAGGCTCGCCACAGGCGGTAGCGGCTCCGGGACCTGCTCGAGCTCTTCGGGGCCGCGCTCAGCCGATGACTCTCCCTCCACCTGCGGTTCCGGCTCCGCGGGCGATTTGTCCTTGCCGAGCTTGCGGCGCGACCAGCGCGAGAGGAAATTGCCTACGTCGTCGGCATCCATGCGGCTATCGGACCTTCGGGCTGATGAACGACTGCGGGCGCCTGCGCTGCTTGACTTCGGGGCGGTAGTTTTCTTCCACATACGCACCCGCCCAGGCCATGACCTCGGCGGGCATCGGGACGGTGTCCACCTGCTCGCCCCCGTCCATCAGGCGGCCGGCCTCGTTGTAGCTGACGGTCACGAACTTGGGCACCGCAAACGCCTCTTCCATCCGCCACATCACGAACACGCGCGGCTCGTTCGAGGACACGTTGAGGTAGTAGCCCTCGGTTTCGTCGCGATAGAGCTTCAGCTCGAAGCCCGGATGGAGCCATTGCGCGTTGCCGCCCTCCTCCACGAGCAGGCTGGGCTCGGGGATCGAATCACTGCGCGAACCACTGCGGGCCGCATGATTGGCGATGATGCCCAGTGGCTCCCAGACTTCGCTTTGCCAGCGGTTCTGCAGGGCGCGCCGCTGCATCACGATCGCAACCGGGATTGAGGAATCATGCATGCGCCGCAATATAACCCCAATAGTGGCCCTTTCCCTCTCTGTTATCATCATATCCCTCTGAAAAAACGCAGTAACACCATGCCGGAAAAGGTTATTCCGATCCGTCCCGCAAGCGCGCTTTCCGCGGGCGCCGCATCGAAGCCGGCGCGCTTCGAAGGCGGCGCGTTTGCCGATACGCTGGGGCGCAGCCTGCGCGACCTGCGCATCTCGGTGACCGACCGCTGCAACTTCCGCTGCGTGTACTGCATGCCGCGCGACGTGTTCGACGAGAACTACAAATTCCTGCCGCAGGCGTCGCTGCTCACCTTCGAGGAAATCGCGCAGCTCGCGCGCGTGTTCGTCGGCCTGGGCGTGGAGAAAATCCGCCTCACGGGCGGCGAGCCGCTGGTGCGCCGCGACCTCGAACGATTGGTGGCGCTGCTCGCACCGCTGGACGTGGACCTCACGCTCACCACCAATGGCTCGTTGCTTGCGAAGAAGGCGCAGGCGCTCAAGGACGCGGGCCTCAGGCGCATCACCGTGAGCCTCGATTCGCTCGACGATGCCACCTTCAAGGCGATGAACGACGCCGACTTCCCGGTCGCCAAGGTGCTCGAGGGTATCGACGCCGCGGCCGCCGCGGGCCTCGCGCCGGTCAAGGTCAACATGGTCGTCAAGCGTGGCGTCAACGACCACCAGGTGCTCGACATGGCACGCCACTTCCGCGGCACGGGACACATCGTGCGGTTCATCGAGTTCATGGACGTCGGCAGCACCAACGGCTGGCGCATGGACGACGTGATTGCCTCGGCCGAGATCGTGCGGCTCATTTCCGCCGAATATCCGCTGGTGCAGGCCGATCCGGACTACCGCGGCGAGGTCGCCGAGCGCTGGCGCTACGCCGACGGAAAAGGCGAAATCGGCGTGATCTCCTCGGTGACGCAGGCCTTCTGCGGCGACTGCAACCGCCTGCGCCTGTCGACCGAAGGCGCGATGTACACGTGCCTGTTCGGCCAGCGCGGCCACGACCTGCGCACGCTGCTGCGCTCAGGCGCCACCGACGAGGACCTGACGGACGAGATCGTCGCCGTCTGGCGCGCCCGCGGCGACCGGTACTCGGAGATCCGCACAGAGGAAACCGCGCGACCGGGCAAGGACGGCGCCAAAGTCGAAATGTCGTACATAGGCGGATGAGCCAGCTTGCCAAACCCGCGCGCCCCAAGCCGATGCTTCCGAAATTGACCCAGGCCGGCCGCCCCGCGACTTTCGAAGTCGAGGCGTACAACGAGCTCGGCGAAATGGTGCCCACGTCCATCGCGGGCGAGCATCCGCTCACCATGTATCTGGACAAGCGCGAGCTGGTCACCCTGATGACGCTCGGCCAGGCGCCCGAGGCGCTGGCGATAGGGTATCTGCGCAACCAGCGCCTGGTTGGATCGATCGCCGACATCGCCGAAGTGCAGGTCGACTGGGAAACCGACTCGGTCGCGATCGTCACCAGGAAAGGCGTGGAAGACCTGGAGGCACGCCTTTCAAAGCGCACCGTCACCACCGGCTGCGGCCAGGGCACCGTATTCGGCGGCCTCATGGACGAAATCGACTCGATCCATTTGCGCGGGGACGTGACGCTTGAAGACTTCCAGTTGTTCGCGCTCGTCGAGCAGGTGAGGAAATACGAAACCATCTACAAGCAGGCTGGCGCGGTCCATGGATGCGCGCTTGCCGCGGCAACGCCGGAGGGCGCGTCGATACTCAAGTTCGTCGAGGACGTGGGCCGCCACAACGCGGTGGACGCGATCGCCGGGTTCATGTGGCTCGAGGCCATCGACGGCTCGGACAAGATTTTCTATACGACGGGCCGTCTCACCAGCGAGATGGTGATCAAGTGCGCGCAGATGGGCATCCCGTTCCTTGTTTCGCGCTCGGGCCTGACCAAGATGGGCCACGACATCGCAAGAAAAATCGGCATTACCATGCTCGGGCGCGCCTCCGGCCGGCACTACCTGCTCTTCACGGGCGGGCAGCGCATCCGACGCACGGTGCCGCAGCCGAGCGCCTTCGCCTGATTCAATTTCCGGGAGACCCTCAATGACCGTCGAACTCTACTTCGCGCCTGGCGCCTGCTCTTTCGTCCCGCATGTGGGCCTCGAAATCGTCAAAGCGGCCACCGGTCGCGAGTACACGCCGAAACTGGTCAAGCTGCACAAGGGCGAGCACCTGACGCCCGAGTACAAGGCGCTGAACCCCGACGCGCAGGTGCCGCTGCTGGTGGTGGACGGCAAGCCGCTCGCCCAGATCGTCGCGATGTGTGACTGGATCGACCG
>JANMXB010000007.1:0-2870 GCA_031380765.1 Pseudomonadota bacterium
GAAGAGTTCGCGCGAATTGGTGCGTGCGACCTGCCAGAGGATCCAGGGAAACACCCGGCGGCCCACGACCAGCATGAGGACGATGAAAAGCGCGACCTGCCCGAGCGTGAGGAGGAGCGCGTAGGCGAGGTTCTGCCCCCCGCCCGAAGCGGTGCCGCCGAGCCAGCCCCCAAGCGGCGGAAGCAGCACGAGCACCAGGACCATGACGAGATCCTGAACGACCAGCCAGCCCACCGCGATCCGGCCGTTCACCGACTCGAGCACGCCGCGGGACTCCAGGATCTTGAGCACGACCACGGTGCTCGCCACCGACAGCGCCAGACCAAAGACGATGCCCGCACCGAGGGTCCATCCCCAGAGCGCGGCGATCCCGGCGCCCAGCGCGCTCGCGACCGTAATCTGAACGATGGCGCCGGGCAGCGCGATGCGGCGCACCTGCAGGAGGTCCTCGACCGAAAGATGCAGCCCTACGCCGAACATGAGCAGCATCACGCCCACCTCGGCCAGCTGGCGCGCGAGCTCGGGATCGGCCACGAACCCCGGCGTGGCCGGCCCGACCACGATGCCGGCCACCATGTAGCCCACCAGCGCAGGCAGCTTCAGGCGGACAGCGAGAAATCCCAGCGGCAGCGCCAGGCCGAAGGCGGCGGCCAGTGTGGAAATCAGGGCAACGCTGTGGTCCATATCGATCCGCAATGCCCCGGCAGGGGTGACACCCGATCTTAACCGCAGCGGGCTTAGTGGAGCACGCGGCCGAGAAACGCGCCGATGGTCTCCACCAGCCGATCTTCCTTGCCCTCGAAAAAATGCCCGGCGTCCGGAACGCTCACCTGCTCCGAGCCCGCAATTTTCAGGATCTGCGCGCGGCGCTCGTCCGCGCCCCAGCGCGTTACGTCCCAGTCCCGGCTGCCGAAAATATCGAGGACGGGGATTTTGATCCGGAACATTTCCTCCAGCCCGTTGATGATGCCGATGAACACCCAGGCCTTCACGCTGTCGTCGTCGGTCTTGATGAGGTACTGGTTGGCCATGGACGCGCCCAGGCTGTGAGAGACGAGGGCGATGTTCCGGTAGCCCTTCGACTTCAGCAGGTCCACCCCAAGCTGGAAGCGCTCGCGCGCGTCGGGATAGGTCGCGATGTAGTCGACCAGTTTCGCCGTACCGTCGAGCACCGGGAGCTGGATCGCAAGCGTGGCGTAGCCGGCCTCGGCGAGTTTGGTGCGCAACGTGCCGTACAACTCATAGTCCGGGCTCCAGCCGCGCCCGTGCGCGACGATCGCGGCGCCGCGCGCATTGGGCGCCTCCGTGTAAAGGGCAAGGAACCGATGCCCGTTTTTCTGCGTGAGCCACGTCGCATTGCCGACCATGAGCGTGGCGAGGATGTCGTCCGACCAGCGCTTTTCGCGCGCGTAGTCCTGCGCCTGCGCGAACGCGCAGTGAAGTAAAAGCAATAGCGCAAACAAAAAACCCGCCGCAGCGGGTTTTTCGAAGCGCCTGAGCCGGAACACTACGCCAGGCGCAGCGGGAGCTTGCGCAGGCGCTTGCCGGTTGCGGCAAACACCGCATTGGCCACCACCGGGCTGATCAGCGCCGTGGCCGGCTCGCCGATGCCGCCGGGCTTCTCGGTGCTTTCAACCAGGTACGCTTCCACCTTCGGCGAGGCCGGCATCCGGACCACCGGGTAGGTGTCGAAGTTGGTCTGCTGGATGCGCCCGTCCTGCAGGGTGATCTCGCCGTACAGCGCCGCCGACAGGCCGAAGATCACGCTGCTCTCGATCTGCTGGTTGACGATGTTGGGGTTCACCATCCTGCCCAGGTCGGCGGCAACCACCACGCGGTGCACCTTGATTTCGCCGTCCTTCACCGACACTTCGGCCACCTGCGCCATCGACGTGCCGTACCCCTCCATGACGCCGACGCCGCGGAAGCGGCCCGGGGGCAGAGGTTTACCCCAGCCAGACTTGGCCGCGGCGAGCTCGAGCACGTTCTTCAGGCGCGGATGCTTGTCGAGCAGCGCGCGGCGGAACTCGTACGGGTCCTTGCCCGCGGCCAGCGCCATCTCGTCCATGAACGACTCGTTGGCAAAGGCATTGAGCGCATGCGACACCGAGCGCCAGTAGCCCACGCGCAGGCCGGTATCGTAGATCAGCGAGTCGGCGAGCTGGTTCGGGATGTCGTAAGGCACGGCTGCGGCTTCGAGCATGAACGGGTCGAGCCCGTCTTTCACGAACGGCGGGAACAGGCGCGCGGTCACCGAGGACGAAGTGAGGTGGAATTTCATCGCAACGGGCTTGCCGGAGGCGTCCAGGCCGCCCGCGAGCTGGTGCACGCTGGTCGGGCGATAGAAGTCGTGCGTCATGTCGTCTTCGCGGGTCCACACCAGCTTGACCGGCGCACCGACTGCCTTGGAAATCTCGATCGCCTGGGTGACGAAGTCCACGTCGATCCTGCGCCCGAAGCCGCCGCCCAGGAACGTCGTGCGCACCGTGATCTGTGCGGGCTTCATCCCGAGCATCTGCGCGGCCACGCCTTCGGCCATCTGCTGGAACTGCGTCGGGCCGTACAACAGGCACGAATCGGCTTTCACGTCGGCGGTGAAATTCATCGGCTCCATCGGCGAGTGCGACAGGAACGGCATCTCGTAGGAAGCCTCCAGCGTTTTCGCCGCGCCTTTCATGCCAGCCTCAAAATCACCCTGCTTCTTGAATACCGCACCGGGCTTGGCCGATGCAGCCTTGAGCCCTTCGGCCACCGAGGCCGAGCTCATGGATTTCGCCGGACCTTCATCCCACTTGATGTCGATCGTGTCGCGCGCAGTTTTCGCCCGCCACCACGAGTCGGCCACCACGGCCACGCCGTCCGTAATCTGC
>JANMXB010000009.1:0-4017 GCA_031380765.1 Pseudomonadota bacterium
GATCGTGTTCGTGCACGAGTTCGCCGGGGACCACCGCAGCTGGGAGCCGCAGGTGCGCTACTTCTCGCGCAGGTATCGCTGCATCACCTACAGCGCGCGCGGTTACGTGCCTTCCGATGTGCCGGAGAATTTCGAGAGCTACTCGCAGGAGCGCTGGCGCGACGACATCCGCTCGGTGATCGACGGCCTCAAGCTGCCCGCGCCGCACGTGGTGGGTCTGTCGATGGGCGGTTTCGCGGCGCTGCACTTCGGCATGGCGTATTGCAGGAAAGGCACGCCGGCCCGCGCACTGTCCCTCACCATCGCCGGCTGCGGGTCCGGGGCCCACCCTTCTATTTACAAGCAGTTCCAGGCCGACGCCGTGGCACTGGCCAATCGCATCCGTGCAGAGGGCATGGAGAAAATGGCCGCGACTTACGGCCACGGCCCCACGCGCATCCAGTTCCAGAACAAGGATCCGCGCGGATTCGCCGAGTTCGCGCGGCAGCTGGCCGAGCACTCGCCGCTCGGCTCGGCGAATTGCTCGCTTGGCTACCAGGGGCGCAGGCCGTGCATTTACGACATGACCGAGCAGATGGCTGCGATCGACGTCCCCGCGCTGGTCATGACGGGCGACGAGGACGAGGCCTGCCTCGAGCCTTCCCTCCTGATGAAGCGCGCTATCCCAAAAGCCGGGCTCGCGATCCTGCCCAAGAGCGGGCACGGCATCAATCTCGAAGAGCCCGCGCTCTTCAACCAGATGCTCGGCGATTTCCTCCACCAGGTCGAAACCGGTCGCTGGGGCGCGCGCGATCCGCGCGCGGCGTTGCAATCGGTCTACGGCCCGAGCGGACGCCCGTGAGATGAAGGGACGTCTACGGGTCGAGAAAGAAGGCGCGATCGGCTGGCTGGTGCTCGACAACCCGGAGCGCCTGAACGCGATTTCGAGCGGGATGTGGCGCGTTTTTCCGCAGGCAATGGCGCAGTTCGACGCCGCCCCGGACGTGCGCGTGGTGATCCTGCGCGGTGAAGGCGAAAAGGCGTTTGCCGCGGGCGCGGATATTTCGGAGTTCGACAAGGCGCGGGAAACCTCCGGCCAGGTTTCGGCCTACGACACGCTGCTCGACAAGGCGCTGCACGCGCTGCAGGGCTCGGACAAGCCGGTGATCTCGATGATCCGCGGCTACTGCATGGGTGGCGGCGTGGAGATTTCGCTCGCCTGCGACCTGCGCTATTGCGCGGACGACGCGCAATTCGCCATACCGGCCGCGAGACTGGGGATCGGCTACGGCATGGAGGGGACCAAGCGGCTGATCGACACGGTGGGCCATGCCAATGCGCGCGAGATCTTCTTTACCGGACGGCGCTACAACGCCGCGGAGGCCTTGTCGATCGGCCTGGTGCACCGGGTTCTTCCGGCTGGAGACCTCGAAGCCTATGTCCGGGAGATGGCCGCCGGCATAGCCGACAACGCGCCGCTTACCATCGCTGCGTCCAAGGCCATCATCGAGGAATTCGTGCGGCCCACGGGCGGCCCGGACGTAGCCAGGGGCCTCGCGGCGATCGAGCGCTGCGCGGTGAGCGAGGACTATCTCGAGGGCCGCAAGGCTTTCATGGAAAAACGCAAGCCCCGCTTTCGCGGCCGCTGAGCCTTCGGTCAGGCGCCGCGCAGCAATCCCAAAGCTGCCATCACCGGCGCATCGGTCACGCGGAACAGCACCGTGTCGCTTTGCGCGCGATGATGATGCGGCCGCCAGGCGGGCGCCGCGATTACATCGCCCCGCTGCCACTCGAATGTCTCGCCATCGACGACCGTGTGGCCTTCGCCCCGGACCACCGTGTAGACATTGTTGGCCGTGGTATGTACCGGCGCGGTTTGCGTCCCGGGCGCGAGTTGCATCATGTGGAGCGCCATGGTTTTCAATGCCGGACTGCCGAGCTCGATCTGGCGGCCGTAGCGGGGATCGGCCACGGCCTGCATCAGGCGCCTCTCGGTGGCCGCAAAGGAAAAGATGAAAGGCGATTCGGGCGTCACGCGCTCGGGCTTCTCGGCGCCCGCGGGGTGCGGCTCGAAGAAGATGGATTCCAGCAGCTGCACCAGCGGCACATCGAGATAGTCGATCCAGGTCGCGGGGCTTTTTCCCTCATGGCCGTGGCCGTGCCACGAGCCCGAGGGTGTGAGCACCACGTCGCCCTCGTGCATCGGGATTTGTTTCGCGTTGACGGTGGTGTAGGCGCCGCCGCCCGCATCGAGCACCAGGCGCAGCGCGTTCGGCGAGTGGCGATGCGAGCGCGCGGTCTCCCCAGGCAGGATCGTCTGGTAGGCGACGACCAGCGTGCGCAGCGTCGAATAGATATTGCCCGGGATGGGATTGACGAGGATCAGGTTGCGGCGCTCGGCCTGCTCGGTCGACACCAGCCGCGACGCGGCTTCGAATGCAGCGGCAGCGTCGCTGTAGTGCCAGCGGAAGGGCAGGAAATTCTTCTTCGGCTGCGGCCACATCGCCGGCTCGGGCTTGTTCCACCCGGCGCTGATCGAGCGTTCCGCAAGGAGGGGGTAGAGCTGTTCGAGCGAGGACGCGGTGCTCAGGGTCGCCGCGGGGAGGGTCCTGCTGTTCATGGTCGTCTCCTTCGGTGCCTCAAGCTTACGCCGCGCCGCATCGCAGCGCGATGGCGGATACGAACTTGGGATGCGACAATCGAAACTCCTGAGGAGGAGACCCACCGTGAAAGACCTGACACTGAATGTGCGCAGCCTGCGCGTGCGCCCTGTGCTGGTGCCGATGCGCCTGCCGCTGCAGACCAGCACCGGCGCGGTCAGCATCGCGCCGCTGGTGCTGCTCGATCTCGAAACCACTGCCGGGATCACCGGGCGCGCCTACCTGTTCGCGATCGGGCGCAACAACCTCAAGCCGATCGTCGCGCTGTGCGAAGCCATGGGCGAGATGATCAAAGGCGATGCAGTGGCGCCTTTCGAGATCGAGAAGAAACTGCGCCAGAAACACACCCTGCTCGGCGTGCACAACATCGTGTTGTTCGCGATGGCGGGGATCGACATGGCCGCGTGGGACGCCTATGCGCAGAGTCTGGGGCAGCCGCTGGTCAGTGTTCTCGGCGGCGCACCGCGCCCGGTGCGCGCTTACAACTCGAAAGGCCTTGGCATCATGCCGCTCAAGCCGCTTGCGAAAGAGGCCGAGGCCCTGGTAAAGGAAGGGTTTTCCGCCGTGAAGCTTCGGCTGGGGCGCACCGATGCAAAGGAAGACGTGGCTGCGCTGCGGGCAGTGAAAAAGGCAATCGGCCCGGATATCACCCTGATGTGCGACTTCAACCAGGGCCTGAGCGTCAACGACGCCATCCTGCGCGGCCGCATGCTCGATGACGAGGGCGGCCTGCACTGGATAGAAGAGCCGACGCGCGCCGACGACTTCGAGGGTAATGCACGCATCGCGGCCGAGCTCGCCACGCCGGTCCAGATCGGCGAAAACTTCATGGGCCCGGAGCAGATGGCCCAGGCCCTCGCCGCCGGCGCCTGCGACTACGTGATGCCCGACGCGCAGCGGATCGGCGGTGTGACCGGCTGGATGCGCGCGGCCGCGCTTGCACAGGGCGCGGGACTGGAAATGTCCTCGCACCTGTTCCCGGAAATCAGTTGCCACCTGCTCGCGGTGACCCCGACCTGCCATTGGCTCGAATACGTGGACTGGGCCGAGCCGATCCTCGAGACCGCCGTGACGATCAAGGACAGCCACGTCCTCGTTCCCTCGACGCCGGGCGCAGGCATGAAGTGGGACGAAAAAGCCGTCAGGAAATTCGCGGCATAGCAAATTACCCCCCCCGCGCATGTTCACCCGCCACTACCCGCACTGGCCGCCGGGGCTGCCCAAGAGCCTCAAGGTGCCGCGCACGAGCCTTTACTTCAACCTCTTCGTAACCGCGCGCCGCTACCCGGACAAGGCGGCGATCCACTACTACGGCGCCGACGTCAGTTATGCGAGCCTCGATGCCGAAGTCTGCGCGCTCGCTGGCTATTTACAGCGT
>JANMXB010000017.1:0-4785 GCA_031380765.1 Pseudomonadota bacterium
TGGCCACGAGTATGTGCTTGTACATTGGGGTGCTCCGCTGGGTGTGCGCAGGGTTGCGCGGTACGCGTTCGAGGTCTGTGCGGTACCGAGCTTAGGCGTGCGCAATTTGCGCGGGTTGACATAGATCAAGCGCGATCGTCGCAGCGCGTCCACAATGCTCGCAACGCAAGATTGCCGCCACCCATAGGAAATATCAGCATGAAAATCCTGCTTGCCGTAGACGGCTCGAAGAGCTCGCTCGACGCCGTGTCCAGCCTCATCAGGCACGCCGACTGGTTCAGCGCGCCGCCCAAAGTGCTGCTCCTGCATGTCCACCTTCCGGTGCCCAGGCTGGGATCCTTCGGACCGTCGAAAGCCGCGCTGCAGAGGTATTACGACGACGAAGGCGCGAAGTGCCTTGCCAAGGCCAACCGGCTGCTCGACAAGGCCCGCATCCCGCACGAGATCTCGATGCTCGTGGGCGACGTGGCGCAAACAATCTGCACGGTCGCAGCGCAGAGCAAAGCCGAACTGATCTGCATGGGCTCGCGCGGCCTGGGCGCCACCGCGAATCTGCTGCTCGGCTCGGTGGCCACCAAGGTGCTCCACAGCGCCAAAGTGCCGGTGCTGCTGGTCAAGTAAGGGCATGGCCGATGCCGCGCCGGCCGTCGACGCCTGGTCCGAGGAATGGGTCCTCGACGACGGCGCGCGCGTCACGGCAAGGCCGATCCGCCCGGAAGACGCGCAAATCGAGCAGGCTTTCGTGCGCGGCCTGTCGCGGGATTCGCGCTATTCGCGATTCATGGGCGAAGTGTCCGAGCTTTCGCCCGCGATGCTCGAAAGATTCACGCACAACCACTATCCGGATGATTACGCGCTCATCGTCACGACCGCCGAGGGCGGCATGGAGAAGGAGATCGCGGTGGCGCGCTACATCCGCCTCGAAGACGCCCGGCGCTGCGAATATGCGATCGCGGTTGCCGACGCCTGGCAGCACCATGGCATCGGCGCGCGCCTGATGACGGCGCTCATGAAAGTGGCGCGCGAAGCCGGCATCCGTTACATGGAAGGCTACGTGCTTGCCACCAACCGCAAGATGCTCGACCTCGTGAAGACTCTGGGGTTCGATTGCGCGCCGAGCGCAGAGGGGCCCCAGGTCAGCCTCGTGTGCCGCCTGCTGTAGTCCGGCGCGAACCCCGGCTAGCCAAACGCCGCGGGAGCGGCTAAGTTCGCGCCATGAACGGCACCGCTTCCGGCAGTTCTCCCTCTCCCCGCGGCTCGCCCCTCCATGCCCGCAGCCTGCGCGGCTGGCTCAGGCACCTTGCCGCCACCGGGCGGCTCGCGGTGGCGCGCGAAGGCGCGGCGCTCGATTTCGAGGTCGCCGCGATCGCCAAAAAACTCGACGGCCGCCAGGCGGTGCTGTTTCCGAAGCCGCGTGGACCCGCCGCCGCGGGCGGCTCGTCCTATTCCGTGCCGATCGTGTCCGGCTACGTGGCCTCCCGGTCCTGGATCGCCGAGGCCATGGGCGTGCCCGAGGCGGAGCTGCTGCGCTGCTTTCGCGATTCCTCCGAATCGCCGACCAAGTGGAAAGAGATTTCTGCCGCGCAGGCGCCCGTGCGCCAGGTCACGGTGGACAAGCCCGATCTGCTCAAGCTGTTTCCGATCGCGCGCCACAGCGAGCACGACAGCGCGCCTTACATCACCGCGGGCGTGATCGTCGCGAGGAATCCGCAGACCGGGGCGCAGAACGTGTCGATTCAGCGCATCCAGGTCAAGGACGGCAAACGGCTGCAGGCGCTGATCCTGCCGCGCCACCTGTCGGCTTACCACACGATGGCCGAGGAGAAGGGCGAGGCGCTGCCGATCGCAATCGTGATCGGCGCCGATCCTCTCACGCTGCTTGCGTCGCAGGCCGTGGTGCCGATCGACCAGGACGAGCTCGAGATCGCAGGGTCGCTCCACGGTGCGCCGCTCGAGGTGGTCAAGTGCCTCGGCAGCGAGATCCGCGTGCCGGCGCATGCCGAGATCGTCATAGAGGCGCGCGTGCTGCCGAACGTGCGCGAGCTCGAAGGCCCGTTCGGCGAGTTTCCCGGGACGTACAGCCCGGCCGGGCAGCACCAGGTCATCGAGGTCGAGCGCGTCACGCATCGCACGAATCCGATTTTTCATACCATCGTGCCGGCCGAATTGGAGCACCTCATGCTCGGGGCGATTCCGCGCGAGGCGACGATCCTCGGGCTTCTGCAGCGCAGTTTTCCCAACGTGCTCGATGCGCACCTGTCGCTCGGCGGCACGTGCCGCTATCACCAGTACGTCAAGATTAAGAAGCGCCGCGAGTCGGAAGGCAAGAACGTGATCCTGGCCGCTTTCGGCGCGCACTTCGATCTCAAGCAGGTGATCGTGGTCGACGACGACGTCGACGTGCACAACCCAACCGAAGTCGAGTGGGCCGTGGCGACGCGCTTCCAGGCCGACCGCGACCTCGTGGTGGTCGCCGGCGCGCAGGGCTCGCCGCTCGATCCTTCGACGACGCTCACGGGCCGCGTGGATGGCACGAGCGCCAAGATGGGCCTGGACGCCACGCGTCCGCTCGCCTACGCGGGCCACACATTTACCCGCGTGCGCGTGCCGGGCGAGGCGGCGGTCGACCTCGACAAGGCCATCGATCCCAATCCGCAGTCCATCCTCGATACTTTCCTCAAAGGATAGGTTTATGAAACCCACGCTCGTCCCCGGCGACTCGATCACGCGCAAGCTGGACGTGAACGAGGAGCGCTGCATCTCGTTCATGGGCGCCGAGAACGCCGTCTACGCCACGCCGCGCATGGTGAGCGACATGGAATACACCTGCCGCGACCTGCTCCTGCGCCATCTCGATCCGGGCGAGGACTCGGTCGGCGCGCACGTGTCGATCGACCACCTCGCCGCCACGCCGCTGGGCATGCTGGTGACGATCGAGGCGAAGATCACCGAAGTCGACCGCCGCCGCGTCACCTTCGAAGTCGTCGCCCGCGACCAGCTCGAGGAGTGCGGCCGCGCCAGGCACGTGCGCTTCGTCGTCGAGGTGGCCAAGAGCAAAGCCCGCATCGCCGCCAAACGCCAGAAAGCGGGATTGACTTAAGTGGGGTCAGAGTCGACTTTTGACTGGGCTGCAATCGTCGACAGCCTCAACCGGCTGCTGCGGCTGCGCACCAACCCGTTCGGAATGAAATTGTTCGAGACGGTGGCGCAGATGGAGGCGATCCCGCGCATCCGCCGCCCGCAGTCGATCCACACCACCGACCAGATCGTCGCCCAGGGAGCCCGCCTGGGCTGGACGGTGGGCATCACGCGCGCCGACCTTGTTGGCGACCAGTGCGGCGCGGTGATCGGCCTGCACCCGCAGGACGCAGAGTGGCGCTCCGGCAAGCGGTACGCAGGTGTCTGGTACGCGACGCCGGCCGACGCCGCCAACCACCAGGCCGCGATGCACGTCGTGCCTTCGGGCAAGTACGCCGCGATGGCGGTGTCGCCCTTGACCTCCGGCCGTCTCGATCCGCCCGACATCTGCCTCTTCTACGCGACGCCCGGCCAGATGATCCTCTTCATCAACGGCCTGCAATGGGCGGGGTACAAGAATTTCGACTGGGGCGTGGTGGGCGAGTCCTCCTGCGCCGATTCGTGGGGCAGGGCGCTCAAAACCCGCACGCCGAGCTTGTCCTTGCCCTGCTACGCCGAGCGCCGCTACGGCGGCGTGCTCGACGACGAGCTGCTCATGGCGCTGCCGCCCGAGTACCTGCCCAAGGCAATCGAAGGCATGGAGGCGCTGGCCAAAAACGGCCTCCGGTACCCGATCCCGCAGTACGGCATCCAGCAGGACGCCCGCGCCGGCCTGGGCGTGAGCTACGCGAAGAAGGCGCCAGGGTAGCCCCCTCGCGAAAACGTGGTCTGTCCCCGATTTGCCGATTTGGGTGAGTGTGCCTCCGTACAGACTCCGCGCCCGGAAAAGCGAAAAATGGCCCATTCGTGGAAACCGGAGTCGCATCATGAAAAAACTGCTTCGCAATCTGCTGCTTGTCGCCGCCACCCTGGCCGCAGGCACCGCCATGGCTGGGGTGACGTTCTTCGAGATCGAAAAATTCCAGGGCCGGCCGCTCAGGGCCGACGGGGTGATTCCCGACCTGGGGGCCTACGGCTACAACGATCGCGCCCGGTCCATGCTGGTGGACTCGCCCGTCGAGGTGTGCTCCGGAGTCAATTTCCGCGGTCTTTGCCAGGTGTACAACCCCGGCGAATATCCCGAGTTGGGCAGTTGGGTGGGGGCAATCAGTTCGGTGCGGCCGACCGGTGCCGCGCGCTACGACCCACACGGCGCTCCTGGCGGTGTATACGCCCCGGGCCTTGCCTATGAGCGCGGCTACGACCCGCATGACCCGCGTTATCAGCGCGGCTACGGGTACGACCCGCGTGGCTACGGGTACGACCCGCGTGGCTATGACCCGCGCGCCCAATGGGGCCGCAACGGCTACGACCCCCGCGACTATTCCAATCACCGCGGTTACTAGCGGCGCGCGCTAAACTTCGCTTCGCTGCAAAAAGGAGCGAAGCGATGAGCCGATATCACGTCCGCCAATCCGACGTCACGCCGTATTCCCCCGCCAACCACCACGGCACCAGCAACTTCCGCCTGATCGGCCCCGAAACGGTCGGCGCGAAGCAGCTCGAGGTGCTGGTGGGCGAGGTGGAGAAGGGCAAGGGCGCGCTGCCGCACGCGCATCCGGGCATCGAGCAGGCCTGCTACATGCTCTCGGGCACCGCGCACGTCGA
>JANMXB010000094.1:0-3928 GCA_031380765.1 Pseudomonadota bacterium
CCCCAACCCGCCCGGGTGCAACGCTACCCCACCCGCGGCCGCCCCCCTTGCTTTTTCCCTATGACCCACTCCCCCCCCCACCCCGCCACTTTTCCGGGGGGGTCGACGCCGAATTTCTGTTCCGCTGCATCCAGCACGGACGCCCATTGCTCGAGCCTGGCCTTGCCGTCGGCGATGCGCTGGTCGTCGACGAGGCTCGCGAGGTAATCCCAGATCGGCGTCTTGAACTCGGGCTGGGAGTCCATCGCCTCCAGCACGCTCGGGTCCGGCTCGACCCCTTTGAGGGCGCTGTCGAAGGTCTGGTTACTGATGCCCTGGCCCGAAGCATCCGCACGCAGGTTCTGCACGCACGCGCGAAAGTCGGTGCCCTGCGCATTTGCAGCGCAACTTACCGCGATCAATCCGAGGAGGAGGAGGAACCGACCCATGACTTGAGAGTACAGCACTCGCTTGTCCGAAAAAGCTCAGGCATCAACCATGAAGCAAGCGATCTGCTCCGGCTGTCGGTCCAAGGCTGATTTTCTGTAGGAAACGCCTGACGCCCGAACGCTGGGAACAGGGGGAGACAAGGCACCGCCTTGAAGCGTCCAATGGGTTTCAGACCCACGGAGAGTGAAGCGCATGAGTCGATTCGACGAGCTTGGACCCGGACCCGCGCACCCGACACACCCGATCCCGCCGTTAGCGGATCCGGATGCGTCCGCCCCGGTTCCCCAGCCGCCGGATCCGAACCATCCGCCGAACCCTCCGATCAGCGAGCCGCCCCCAATGGTGCCGCCTCCCCCGAGGTCGGTGAGTTCGAGGATGCTCGGATAACCTGCTTAGGAGACCAGCATGCGAATCATCCATAGCAAAACCCAGTCCCGGCCCGCCAACGGCCTGCAGTTGTCCATGCTTGTTTTCTGCGCGGCCGGCGCCCTGCTGGTTTCGTCCGTTGCAGCCGCGGGCCCCGGCGTGTCGAGCGCGCAGGCTCAATATCAGAAAGACCGCGCGGCGTGCCTGAGCGGAAACACCCACCAGGATCGCGCGACCTGATGCGCGAAGCCGGCGCGGCGCTCGTCGAAGCCCGCCGCGGCGGACTGGCGGCGACGGACGAAAGCACGTACGTCAAAAACACCATGGACCGCTGCGTCCCGCTGCCGCCCGCCGACCAGGAAGACTGCGTCCGCCGGATGCAAGGCGAGGGCATGGTCAAGGGCAGCGTCGAGGAGGGCGGGATCTATCGCGAGCTGCGCCGCACCGTGCCGCTCAGCCAGGCCAACCAGTAGCCCGGCTTGTAACGCTCAGGCGCGGGAGCGCTTGGCCGCGTCTCCTGCGAGCCTCTGTAGCAGGCGGTCGAGGTCGGCTTTAAGTTTGGCGAAGCCTTCGGTTTTGCGGAAGGTCTTGGTGTCCATGAAGAGCTTCTTGTTGATCTCGACCATGATGCTTTCGATGCCCTTGGCCGGCGCCCCATGGCGGCGGTTGAGCTCGTTGCCTTCGTACGGCGTATTGAGCGTCACGCTGTAGCCGAGTTTCTTGATTTCAGCGGCGACGTATTCGATGAAGTCCCTGGACGAAGTCGTAGATCCGATGTTGCCCAGGCAAAAATCCGCGCGCGGCTGACCGGCGTCGGCATGGGTGGGCGCGCCGATCGCCGACATGCAGTGACACGAGAGTTGCCACAGCATTCCATGCTTTGCGTGGGTTTCGTCGACGATGCGTTTGAGCTCGCGATGATAGGGATGGTAGTAAACGTCGAAACGCTCCTTGATCTCCGCCACCGTGAGCTTTTTCTCCTGCATGGGCTCCCCGTAGCGCGATTTGGTCTTGATGAGGCCCAGCCCCCTGATCGCCACCGGGCTCGGATTGAGCGGCGCCGGCCATTCACCGTCGATCACGGCGGGATCGAGGTCGTCCTCCTTGCGGTTGACGTCCATGAAAGTGTTCGGGAAACAGCAATACAGCAGTGTTGCGCCGACTTGCGGCGCGGCGGCCCAGAGGTCTTCGACGTACATCGACACGTTGTCATGCAGCACCGTGAACGGCAGCGGCGAGCGGAATTCCTTGGGGTAAACGCGCCCGCTGCGCGAGACGTCGACGACCAGGGGAACCGGAGCCGATTGCGGGTCGTGACGGACAAATATTCCGGACTGCAGAAAAGCCATTGTTATTCCTGAAAAGTGTTCGAGGAACTGCGGAACTAGACGAGCATGTCCGGCGTCAGGCCCGCCTTGCGCAGCAGGCTTGCCATGAGCATGCGCTCGAGCTTGCCCCTGGGCTCGAAATTTGCGCCGTCGTGCGCGCTTTGGCGCCGCACATCGTCGGAAAGAATGCGGTTCGGGCCGGCGACGGCATCCCCCGCGCACTGCACTTCGCAGGCGCGCTGCAGGTGCCACATCAGGCGGAACGCGGCCGGGATGTCGCGCTCGCACACCAGCAAGCCATGGTTGCGCAGGATCAGCACGTCCTTGTCGCCCAGGCTCCTGACCAGGCGCGGCTGCTCGTCGGTCCGCACGCTGATCCCTTCGAAATCGTGATACGCCACGCGTCCGAAAAGCATCGCCCCGTAGAAATCGTCGTGCCTGAGGCCGCCTTCTTTGAGCGCCACGGCGATCCCCGCGGTGGTGTGCGTGTGCATGATGCAGTGCGCATCCTCGCGCGCGCCATGGATCGCGCCGTGGATGATGAATCCTGCCTTGTTGACCGGGTGCGGCGTCGGGTCGATCGGCGTGCCGTCCAGCCCGACCTTGATCAGGTTGGATGCGGTGACTTCGCTGTAGTTAAGGCCAAACGGGTTGATGAGGTAATGCCTCTGAGGCCCCGGGACGCGCATGGTGATGTGGTTGTAGATGAGCTCCGTCCACCCCATGAAGTCGAAAATGCGATAGCAGGCGGCAAGCTCGATACGCAGGCCCCATTCTTCCTCCTCCATGCGCTCCGGCCTTTGACGCAGGAGCGATTCGCTCATGTCCATGCTGGTATCCTCGAAATGGTCAGACGGGGAAATCGACAAAACGCACGTCGCTGTCGCGCGCGATTTTTTCCATCAGAGCGACCTCCCAGTCCAGGTAGTCCCGCATCGCCTGCTCCACCTGGCTCTTGCCGTCGTAAGGCTTGTAGTAAACGTCCTCGTTTGGTTCCCACATATTGGTCAGGCCCGTTTCCACCGGTAGGCCGCAGGCGCGCCATGCATCGGTCCCGCCGGCAAGAACCCGGACCGGGGCAGTCGTGAGATTCGCGAGGTCCGCAGCAGCAAAGCGCGCAAGCGTGCCGTCCGGCGAGGTGCACACGACGGTTCCATCGGTGGCGAGCTTGTCGCGCTGCTCGGCCAGCCTGGAGCGGATTGCGAACACCGCCCCCGGCACGTGAGCCTCGCGATACTCGATGCTGGTGCCGAAATCGAGCACCTGCACCGCGCCGAGCGACTTGAGATCCTGCGCGGAAATTTCCTCCACTGTCGGCGCATCCTCGACCACATAGACCTCCGGCCAGCCCATCTGGAGGAGCCATGAGGCGGTCATCACCGCGCGCACGCCGTCCGTGTCGACCAGCGCGACTCGGGCATTGCGCGTGGCCATGTAGCTGTCGGTCGCCTGCACGAGCTGGCCGCCGGGCGCACTGGCCGCGCCGTGCAGATGTCCGTGCGCATATTCCTCCGGCGAGCGCACATCGAAAACGTAGAGCGTACGGCCCTGCTCGGCCGAGAGGCGCGCGAGACCGGCCCGGTCGAGTCTCGGGATGCCGAATCGTTTTTCCACGCCGGAAGCCAGCGCGCGCGCCTTGGCGAGCGCTGCCGATCCCGGTGCGGGCGCCTGCTTGCGGTTGCCGTGCTCGAGCGGGAAACCTGCAAGGTGCCAGCCCATGGTGCCGTTTTTGAGCGCGACGACCTTGTTCGGCAGCTTCGCGTTGATCAGCGATTGCGCGCCGATGATGGAGCGCGTGCGGCCGG
>JANMXB010000108.1:0-4503 GCA_031380765.1 Pseudomonadota bacterium
CGCCGAAGCGTTTCACTACTCGCGCCAGACGCTGGGCTACGAAGATCCATCCGGGGAAACTACCGCGACACACGCGCCGCCACGGCCAAGCGAAGACATCGCCCTCGACGGCGGCCGGTTTCTTCTCGGCGCCGCAAAGGATGAAGGGTTCGTGTTTGACAACGAAAAATGGGCGCATGAAGTAAATGTCGCACCTTTCCGTATCGCGCCAACCGCAGTAACGAATTCCGAATTCGCGGCATTCGTCGACGCCGACGGCTATCTGCGACGCGAACTGTGGAGCGAGGAAGGCTGGGTGTGGCGCACGGGCGCCGGTCTCGAAGCGCCGCGCTATTGGGTGAAAAAAAGCGGCGAATGGGACGTTCGTAGTTTCGCCCGGGAAATGCGCCTCCCGTCCCGGCATCCGGTCATGCACGTCAACTGGCACGAGGCCCAGGCTTACTGTCGCTTCGCGCATCGCCGCCTGCCCACCGAGGCCGAATGGGAATACGCAGCATCGATGGCACCTTCGCGCAAGCAGCGCTTTCCATGGGGCGACGCGCCCCCTGCCCCGCGCCACGCCAATTTGCAGACTGGCGGCCCGGCGCCGGTCGATGCCTATTCCGACGGCGATGCGGCAAGCGGTTGCCGGCAGCTCATCGGCAACGTGTGGGAATGGACCGCGAGCCCTTTCGAGCCTTATGCGGGCTTCGTGGTCGATCCCTACAAGGAATACTCGGAGCCCTGGTTCGGGACGCACAAGGTTCTTCGCGGCGGCAGCTTCGCCACTTCGCGGCGGCTGATCCGCAACACCTGGCGCAATTTCTATACGCCGGACCGCGGCGACATCTTTGCCGGGTTTCGCACCTGCGCGGCGGACTGACGCAGTAATCGGAATTACGCCGCCTGCTGCAGCCTGACCGGGATGCGCCTTGCCCCGAAAGGCTTGCCGAACTTCTGGAAGCGCCCCGCCAGTTGCGTGCCGCAATGCATGCACGCCCCGCCGTCATCGAGCTTGTAGCTGCGGATCTCGTACCAGTCGCGCTCGACGACCAGGTTCTCGCACGAAGGGCAGTAAGTGCTGCTGCCGCCCGCGTCGTGCACGTTGCCGGTATAGACGTAGTTGAGGCCCGCGAGGCGCCCGATTTCGCGCGCGCGCGTGAGCGTCGATGCAGGCGTGGGGGGCACGTCGGTCATGCGGTAGTCCGGATGAAACGCGGTGAAGTGCAGCGGCACATCCTGCCCGAGGTGCTTCGCGATCCAGCGACACTGCGCTTCGAGCTCTTCATCCGAATCGTTCTTGCCGGGAATCAGCAACGTCGTGATCTCCGTCCACACGTCAGTCTCGCGGACCAGGTATTCCAGCGTCTCGAGGACGGGGGCGAGATGGGCGCCGGTCTGCCTGAAATAGAACTCCTCGGTGAACGCCTTGAGGTCGACGTTGGCCGCGTCCATCCTGGAATAGAACTCGCGCCGGGGTGCCGCGTTGATGTAGCCTGCGGTGACCGCGACGGTCTTGATGCCGCGCGCATGGCACGCGTCCGCCACGTCCATGGCGTATTCCGCAAAGATCACCGGGTCGTTATAGGTAAACGCGACGCTCCGGCATCCGAGCTGCGCGGCAGCCTTCGCTATGGTTTCGCCCGACGCCTCGGCCGTCAGCGTGTCCATCTCGCGCGATTTGGAAATATCCCAGTTCTGGCAGAACTTGCACGCGAGGTTGCAGCCCGCCGTGCCGAACGAAAGCACGCTGGTGCCCGGGTAGAACTGGTTGAGCGGCTTCTTCTCGATCGGGTCGACGCAGAACCCCGAGGACCGGTTGTAAGTGGTGAGCACGATGGCATCATTTTCGCGCTGGCGCACGAAGCAGGCGCCGCGCTGGCCTTCGTGCAGCCGGCAGTCGCGCGGACACAAATCGCACTGGATACGCCCGTCGTCCGTCGCGTGCCACCAGCGCCCGGGATGGTTCATGGCGGCGGCCGCGTCATTGCGCCGGAATCTCCGCCTGCTTCCACTTGATCACGCGGTAGCGCAGGACCTTGCAGCGCGCGAGGCGGAAATCGGCGGGCAGCCCGGCCTTGAGCTTGAGTTGGGCCAGGAACTGGCGCTTGTCGGGCAGGGATTCCCATACTTGCGGCAGGAAAGTGCCGCGCTGCCCGCCTGCTTCGAGGATCAGGCCGTCCTCGCCGGCCACGATTCTTTCAAGCAGGTCGGCTTCATCCGAGAACCGGATCGATCTTGCGGCGGACAACAGCGACACCTCGGCCTGCGTAGCGGCCCACTCGTCCTTCGTCATGGGAGGAAAGCGCGGATCGCGGAAGGCCGCGGCTTCGGCGTTGGCGATCACGTCGGCGCCCAATGGCCGCTGGGGAGCGAGGCTGCCGATGCAGCCGCGCAGGCGCCCTTCGCGCGTGAGCGTGACAAAGGTTGCGCCCGGCTGCAGCAGCCATGCTGCGCCATCGGCCTTTGGCGCATCGCGACCAACGAGCTTCGCGCCGATCGCCGCGCGCGCCATCCCGGTGAGCGTGCGCCCCGCTTCTTGGCGGGAAACGGCGTTGCCTTCGTCGAGCGCAAATGCCGAGTAGCCGACGACGCGGCCGCGCCCTCCCGCGGTATCACCGGAGTTGCAGACCGACAGGCGCCGGATCGACAGCCCTTTTTTCCTTGCAAGCGCGAGCAGGCCGTTGAGCGGTGTGGCGCCGCAGGCCTGGTTGTGGTTGAGCCCGGTCTCGAGCCGGGCGATGCGATCGGCCGTGTCGTTGTCGATCTTCTGTGCGGTTTCGTACTCGTGGTAATGCGACAGGTCCGTGCTGATCACGATCAGCGTTTCCGGCCCGCCCCAGAGCCGCTCGAGCACCTCGGCGACCTCCTCACCGCTCGCATCGCCCACCGCGAGGGGCACCAGCGAGAATTCGCCAAGCACCCGCTGCAGGAACGGCAGCTGCACTTCGAGCGAGTGCTCCATGGCATGGGCCGGCGCGCTGATGACCACCTGCGGCAGGTCCTTGAGCGCGCGTACCGCGTCGGCGTCCAGCGCAATGCGCCCCAGCGGCGTGGCGAACAGGTCCACGCCCGGAAGCGCAAGCCCGCGCACGGCGACGCGATGCACCGGGCCGAGCAGCACGACGCGTTTCACCAGCCCGCGCGCCGCGACGAGCTCGCTATAGGCATGGGCCGCCGTTGCGCCGGAATAGATATAACCCGCATGCGGGACGATGAGCGCTTTGGGATGGCCGAAACGCACGTCCACGCTCTCCACGCCGTCGAGGAGTTCATCGATTTCGCCAAGGAGCGCCTGGGCGTCGCCCGGGTAGAAGGCGCCGGCGACGGCCGGGGGTCTGAGGGTGGCCATGGGTGAATCTCTGAATACGCGGTCAGACAGTTCTAGACTCGGGCGGTTCCGCCGTCAAGCTGCCGTCGCACTTGCGTCGCCCGTCCGTCACATCGCGCCCGGGGTTCGTCGCCCATTTTGCCGGTTTCGCGCTGCGGATCCGTTTCAGGAAAATGTAATGGCATCCAGCCGGTCGGGCCGCTCCAGGTGCGGGATGCAGTTGAAACTCACCAGGCGCATCGAGCGCGGGCTGACGAAGATTTCACAGAACGCCGAGTTGCGGTACTGCAGGTTGAGCTCGATGGCGGCCTGCGCCGGAGCCTGCAGGATTTCGCACACCGCGCGCGCGATGGCCCCGCCGGAGGACGCGGCGATCACCGCGGCATCCATCGGCAGGCCCGCGCACGCCGCGCGCATCGCCGCCGCGCCGCGCTCGCCGAATTCCCGCCAGGTTTCCGGCATCGGCCCGGCGAGCTTCTCCTCCGACCAGTCCTGCAGCGCCGACTTGATGGTGCGGTAGAACTCGCGTACGTCGCCCTTGGCGCGCGCCTTTGCCCAGCCCTCGCCGTGGTAGGCCTTGTACAGCGCGTCGCCCGAATATTCGTTCCAGCCCGGGTGCTCGGTGACCGGCAGCGCGGACCTCATCGCATCGAGCAGGGTCCTCGCCGTCTGACGCTGGCGATCGAGCGTGCCGCAGACCGCGCGGGAGAAGTCGATCCCGCGCGCCGCAAAATGCTCGCCGAGCCAGGCCGACTGGCGGTGCCCGAGGTCGGACAGGCAGTCGTAGTTCTCGGCGGCGAAGGAAGCCTGTCCGTGGCGCACTAGGTACAGGGTAGTCATCGGCCACCTTTCGCTAAATTTCCAAAAATAACAATCATATTGCCTTGTGACATAATGGTATAGCCATTTTACGTAAATAAAAGTTATACTTTTATTACGCGCCCGGCGCGTTGTCCAGCAGCTCGACTACGCCTTGCAGCGCATGCACCACCGCCTGCCTGCGCACGCTTTCCCGGTCACCGGAGAAATGGCGTGTCTCCGAACGCGGCACCGCCTCGCCGCTGCGTGCCCAGGCAAAGCAGACCATGCCCACCGGCTTGGCCGGAGAGCCGCCCGACGGGCCCGCGATACCTGTGACCGAGACTGAAACCGTGCCCGGGCTCACGGCCAGCGCGCCGAGCGCCATTTCGCGC
>JANMXB010000112.1:0-2686 GCA_031380765.1 Pseudomonadota bacterium
GCCGCTCGTGTTTCAGGCGCTCGATGCAAGCGCGCATCGAGCGCGTTATCGCCGGCGCGTCGGCGTACATTACTTCCACGCCGACGCACATCCTTGTTTTTTGTACTCTTCGTGTTCAATTTACAAGCCTTAATATCGGCGCAGTATCGCCGGTTCACTGGATCACCTCGTCCGCCCTCAGCAGCACCGACTGCGGAATCGTGATCCCGAGCGCCTTGGCGGTTTTGAGGTTGATCACCATGTCGAATTTCGTCGGCTGCTCCATCGGGAGGTCACCGGGCTTCGCGCCCTTGAAGATCCTGTCCACGAAAGACGCGGCGCGCCGGTACTGGTCCGGATAGTTCACTCCGAAGCTGATCAACCCGCCTTCCACGACGAACTCCCTGGCGCTGAAGATCGTCGGCATCCAGTGTTTCGCGGCGAGTTCGGCCACGACTTTCCGGTGGGTCTGGGTCAGGCTGTTTATCATCACCAGGACTGCGTCTGCGCGCTCGCGGGCCGCGCGCTCGAACGCAGGCGCCAGGTCCTCGCGCTTGCGCACATCGATCAGGATCGGCTGAAGGCCCAGCGATCGCGCCACCCGCTCCAGCTCCTTCTGCGAAAGAGCGTTGGCGGTGCTCCCCATGTTCGGCAGCCCCGCGATCCTCGCCAGGCGCGGAATGATTTCCTTCAGCAGCTCGATCCGCTTGCCCTGCAATTCGGTATTGATGGCGACAAGCCCGGTGATGTTGCCGCCGGGGCGCGCCAGGCTCTGCGCGACCTGGAGCGGATCGCTGACCGCCGTGGTGACCACGGGGATCGTCGTGGTCTCGGCCTTGACGGCCTGGGTCGCCGGCGTGCCGCGGGTCACGATCAGGTCGACCTTGAGACGCACCAGCTCGGCTGCCAGGGCGGCATTGCGCTCGAGGGCGCCGTCGGCCGAGCGATACTCGATGACGTAGTTCTTGCCTTCGACGTAGCCGAGATCCAGCATTCCCTGCTTGAAGGCGTCGATGTGGACGTGGTTCTGCCCCAGGGAAGTCGTCTCGAGCATGCCGATGCGCCAGACCTTCGGCTGCTGGGCCCAGGAAGCGAAGGGCGCAGCGCCCAGTGCAACAAGCGCGAGCGCCGCGTCACGCCTGTTCATGCCGGCCGCCCTCAGAAATGTACCGGTACCGATGCACAAACTGCCCTGCGAGCCGCTCCAGAAGCGGACTTTTGAAGAAAATGTCCTGAATTCAGGCCAGCGAGCGTGGCATCAATTCTCACTGGATCACCTCGTCCGCGCGCAGCAGAACCGATTGCGGAATCGTGATTCCCAGCGCCTTCGCGGCTATGAGATTGACCGCCAAGTCGAACTTGGTGGGCTGCTCCATCGGCAGGTCGCCGGGCTTCGCGCCCTTGAATATCCTGTCGGCGAATGAAGCGGCGCGGTGATACAGGTCCGCGTAGCTCACCCCGAAGCTGATCAATCCGCCGACGACTACGAACTCCCTCGACTGATACATCGCCGGCAGCCGATGTCTGGCCGCGAGCTCGACGATAAGATTGCTCAGGACTTGATTGAGACCGCCCTGGCCAACGGCGAGCGCGCCGGCACGCCACCGGATCGCATCGTCGAAGGCGGGCGCGTAGTCTTCCCGCTTTCGGACTTCGAACACCGCCATCTGAACACCCACGGTTCGCGCCAGGTCCTCGAATTCCTTCAGCCCGGCGGGGCTTGAGGCATTCGGATTGCTCAGGGCCGCGACTCGCGTGAGGCCCGGCAGGACCTCCCTGAGCAATTGGAGCCGCTTGCCCTGCAATTCCGTGTTGAGTGCAGTCAGCCCCGTGATGTTTCCACCCGGCCGCGCGAGACTGGCGGCAAAAAAAAGCGGTGCGGCGGTCGCCGTAGTGACTATGGGGATCGTTTTGGTCGCCTTCTGGCAAGCTTGGGTCGCGGGCGTTCCCCTGCTCACGATCAAGTCGACCTTGAGGCGAACGAGCTCGGCAGCAAGGTCGGCAAAGCGCTCGTTGCGGCCGTCAGACGAGCGGTACTCGATGACGTAGTTGCGTCCCTCGACGTAGCCCAGGTCCGCGAGCCCTTGCCGGAATGCGCCGAAATTGGCGCTGTTCGAAGCCATTGGGATCGTCTCCAGCATGCCGATGCGCCAGACCTTGTTCGGCTGCTGGGCGATAGATGCAAGCGGCGTTGCGCCGAGCGCCATCAAACCCAGAACCGCGCCGCGGCGGTTCATCCGACCCTGTGGCTGAGCACTTCGATCGGCACGATCCGCCCCTCCGCCCCGCCCTTCGAAGTGTTCTTCATCGCAACCGCGGCGATGTCGCCATGCATGAGTTGGACCGCCCTGTGCGGATGTTTCTCGCCCCGATCGAGCATCGCCCGGACGCGAACCGCATAGGCTTTCATCTCGTCGGCGGCATTGCGAAATGTCACGATTTCGAATCCCGCCGCCTCGAGGCCGGCCCGGGTTTCCTCCGGCGTGGCGAGAAAACTCGTCGCTGCGGTCGCCGCCCACGGCGTCGGGTAGTCGAGCGGCCCGCCCGGTCCTTGCGCAAGCTCCGAAAGCATCAGCCACCCGCCGGGTTTGAGCACGCGGCGGATCTCGCGATAGAACGCCGCCTTGTCGGCGATATTCATGGATACGTTCATCGAGTAGGCCCCGTCGAAGGTCGCGTCGGCAAACAGCATGGCGAGCGCGTCACC
>JANMXB010000121.1:0-5128 GCA_031380765.1 Pseudomonadota bacterium
CCCGGCGATCGTCACCGGCACCACCATCTTGATGATCAGCACGATCATCAGCGCCGCCAGGCCGAGCGTCACCGGCTGGCCGAAGGCCGGCGTGTTAAGGCCGGTGGCCACGTTGATGCCGATTTTCATGAGGCCGGTGCCGATCAGCAATATGGTGGTGCCGGTGACGATCGCCGGGAAGAACCGGTGCATGCGCCCGATCAGCGGGCTCCACGCGAACTGCACGAGGCCGCCGATCATCAGCGCGGTCATGGCGGCAGCGAGCCCGGCCTCTTTCGAGATTGCCACCATCGGCCCGATGAAGATGTAGAACACGCCCATCACGATGGGCAGGCGGGGACCGATGAATCCGACGCCGAGGGCCGAAACCATGGTTGCGATGCCGCAGCCGATCATGGTGCCGGTGACCATCTCGATCCTCACCTGGGGCGTCAGGTTCAGGAGCCGGGCGACGATCAGCGGCCCCCCGACCATGGCCGTGAACATCACCAGAACGTGCTGAATGCCAAAGAGTGCGGTCTTCGTCGGCCCGGGATAATCCTCGAGCTGCAGTTCCAGCCTCGTGAATCCGCGGTCCGCCTGTGCTGCCTGTGCCGGCGCTGCCGTGCTTTCGCTCATTTCAGTTCCCCTTGTTGTGCTACGCGTGTCGCGTCAAGTACCTCCTCCAGCTGGCCAATTCCGTGATTTCCTCCGCGCCACCCGATACCGCATACGCTTCGCACAGGAATCCGCGGAGCGTGTCGCCGTCTTCGAGTTCCACCGTGCCGATGCAAAGCGGACCAGGTACTGCGTCTACGAAACTGCCGAACGAGGCCGCCGGCACCCGCCAAACCTCAACCTCGATCGCGGCGCCTTTCGCCTCGCCGCCAGTGCGCAGCATCCCCGGCCGCGGCGGCGTGAATTCAGTCAATGCAAACAGGCGATAACGTGGCGCGGTCCGGCAGCGGCGTTCGAGCACGCCGCCGCGCTCGGTCAGCTGGCGGTTCAGGGGAAGGCCGGACATGTGCGCGCCGCACACTGCAACCCGCACGGTCGCCGGCGCGGGCGCCTCTGCCTGCAGCGGCGAGGTATCCGATGCGCCTTCGGGCGGAGGCTCGATACCGGTGGCGCCCATGCGCGGAACGAGCGCGCGTTGTGCTTGCGCGCCCAGCCTGCACAGGCCTGCATCGGTAAAAGCACCCGCGAACAGCGTAATGCCGAACGGCAGCCCGTTTGGCAGGAATCCCGCGGGGACCGCGATCGCGGCGAGATCCATGAGGTTCATGAAATTCGTGTACACGCCGAGGTTGCTGTTCAGGCGCACCGGGTCGGCGTTGACCTGGTCAATGGTATAGATCGTGCCGGCCGTGGGCGTGACGATGAGATCGACTTTATCCCACGTGGGCTCGGCGCGCCGGATGAGTTCCTTCAGACGGTATTGGGCGGTGAAACAGTCGGCCGCGGAGGGCAAGGCGCCGCCGGAGATAATCTGTCTGGTCACGGGATGCAGCGATCCGGGATGCGTCCTGATGAATTCACGGATCCCGACATAGCGTTCCGCCACCCATGGGCCCTCATACAGAAGGCGGGCCGCTTCGAGGAACGGCGCAAGATCGATCTCCACGCGCGCGGCGCCCAGCCGCTCGAGGCGATCGACCGCCTCATCGAAGACCCGCGCGGCGCCGGCGTCGCCGAAGAACTCCAACTGGCCCGCGCGCGGCACGCCCAGCCGGCAGCCGTCGAAAGACGCAGGCAGCGTAGCCGCGATTGTAGGCTTGCGGCGTGAATACGCGTCCTCCGGATCGAAGCCGGCCGCCACGTTCAGCACCCCGGCCGCGTCGCTCCCCGTCAGCGCGAAGATCGAAATGCAATCGAGCGACCTGCAGGCCGGCACCACGCCACGCGCGCTGAGCAGGCCAATGGTCGGCTTCAGCCCGACCAGATTGTTGAATGCCGCCGGCACGCGGCCCGAACCCGCGGTGTCGGTGCCGAGCGCAAAGCTCACCAGGCCGGCGGCTACCGCAACGGCTGAGCCGGAACTCGATCCGCCGGACACGTACTTCGGGTTGAACGAGTTTTCGCATGCACCGAAAGGCGAGCGGGTGCCCACCAGGCCGGTCGCGAACTGGTCGAGATTGGTCTTGCCGATCGCGATCGCCCCGGCGTCGAGCAGGGCCTGCACCACGGGCGAGCTGATCGTGGGCGTGTAAGCGAAGTCCGGGCATGCCGCCGTGGTTGGATGGCCGGCCAGGTCGATGTTGTCCTTGATCGCAAAGGGAATGCCGTACAGCGTGAGGCCGTCCGGCCCACTGCGCTCGAGCTCTGCTGCGCGCTCATCGAGCGCCTCGCGCGGCAGCAAATGGATCCAGACCTTGTCCTTGCCGCGCGCGGCAATGCGCTGCGCGATTCCATCGACGAGGGCAGCGGGCCGCAATCCGCCGCTTCGCAGCCGGCGGCCTAGCGTTCGAATGTCGAGGCTGTCTCCAGGTTGCAGCATTGCGGCGCGGCCCAACTCCAGTACAATCCAGTCAGCATACAACAATGTATACAAGATAGGAACGCGAGGCATGCCGCACGCGACCAAGGTGCTGCCCAATTTCTACCGCGACTCGGTGTCGCTCATGCAGTTGTCCAGTACCTTGGGCAAGCTGCCGGGCGTCGAGCAGGTCTCCGTGATCATGGCTTCGCCTGCCAACCTGGGCCTGCTGCGCGAAGCCGGCCTGCTCAAGGAGGACCTCACGGCCAGCCCCAATGACCTCCTGGTGGCCGTGCAAGCGAAGAACGCCGCCGCGCTCGGCGCCGCAATGGCGCACGCCGAGCAAATGCTGCGCGAAGAGCCGCGCGCCCCTTCGGGCAGCGGCGCGCCAGCGGCGCTCGTACCCCGCTCGATCGAGATGGCCCTCGCCGCACAGCCCGCAACGAACCTCGCGCTGATCTCGACGCCCGGCGACTATGCCGCAGCCGAGGCAATGAAAGCAGTGCGCCTGGGCCTGAACGTGATGCTGTTCAGCGACAACGTAAGCGTCGAGGACGAAGTTGCGTTGAAAACGTTTGCGAGCGAGCGCGGCCTCCTCGTGATGGGCCCCGATTGCGGCACGGCCATCATCAACGGCGTGCCGCTTGCGTTCGCCAACGTTGTACGGCGCGGGAATATCGGCTGCGTCGGCGCCTCGGGAACCGGCTTGCAGCAGGTCACCTGCCTTGTCGACCGGCTCGGACTGGGCATCTCGCAGGCGATCGGGACCGGCGGCCACGATATGCATGCCAGCGTGGGCGGCATCACCATGCTCGCCGGCATCGAGGCGCTCGGCAGGGATCCGCAGACGAAGGTCATCGTGCTCATCTCCAAGCCCCCCTCACCCGAGGTCGCGAAGCGTGTGCTCGCCGCCGCCTCGAAGGTCGGCAAGCCCGTCGTGGTGAATTTCGTCGGCGCCGATCCCAAAGCCATCGCGGGCCGCAATCTGCACCCGGTGAAGACGCTCGAGGATGCGGCGCGCACTGCGGTCGCGCTCGCAAAAGGGCGCAGGGCCCCCGGACGCCAGGCCGCGATCAAGGCCCCCGCGTTCCGCCTTGCCCCCGGCCAGCGGTACGTTCGCGGCCTCTACAGCGGCGGGACGTTTTGCTATGAGGCTTCGCTTCTCCTCGGTGAAGCGCTTGGCGGCGTTCTCTCGAACGCGCCGGTGAAGGCTTCTGAAGCGATCGACGATCCATGGCGCAGCCGGGGGCATACGGTCATCGACCTGGGCGATGACGTGTTCACGCGCGGGCGGCCGCATCCGATGATCGACCACCGCCTGCGCAACGAACGCATCCTGAAGGAAGCGGCCGACCCCGGGGTGGCGGTGATTCTCATGGACGTCGTTCTCGGACACGGTGCGCATGCCGATCCGGCCGCCGAAATGGCGCCGGTGATCGGGGCGGCGCAGGCACGTGCGTTGAAAAAAAAGCGGCGCATTGCGTTCGTCGGGTTCGTCTGCGGCACCAGCGCCGACCCTCAAGACCTCGCCGCCCAGGAACGTGCGCTCACAAAGGCCGGCATGGTGCTCGCTTCGAGCAACGCCGGGGCCGCAAGGCTCGCGGCAGCGATCGCCGGACGCGGTCGTGAGCTGCCGGCCCGCGCCGGCAAGAAAGGCGCGCGATGACTCGTTTGAAAAACAATCTCTTCGACGAGCCGTTGCAGGTGGTGAACCTGGGCATTGCTTCATTCGCGGATGCGGTGCGCAAGGCCGGCGCGGGCGCGACCCAGGTCGAATGGATGCCGCCAGCGCAGGGCGATGTGGCGGCGGGTGCCGCGCTCGCGCGCCTGGTGCGCAACCCGCTGGTGGAGGCAGCGAACAGGAAAGCGTTCGACGCCTATCTGGCCGCGCAGCCGGTACTCGAAGGCATAGGTACAGCGCGCGATTGCGTACCCGGCATGGAAGGCAAAGCGGTGCTGCACGCGGGTCCGCCCATCGAATGGCGGCGCATGTGCGGCCCGATGCAGGGCGCCATCGTCGGCGCCATCCTCTACGAAGGCTGGGCCGCCGATGCATCGGGTGCGCTCAAGCTCGCGCGCGGCGGCGAAGTCAGGTTCGCGCCCTGCCACCACCATGGGGCCGTCGGGCCGATGGCGGGCATCATCAGCCCTTCCATGCCGGTGTGGATCGTCCGCAACGCGACCGCAGGAAACCGCGCGTACAGCAACCTGAACGAAGGCCTCGGCAAAGTGCTGCGTTTCGGCGCCAACGGCCCCGAAGTGATCGCCCGCCTGAAATGGATGGGCGCGAACCTCGCGCCCACGCTCGCCGCCGCGCTCAAAGTACTGGGCGCGCTCGAGCTCAAGCCGATCATGGCGCAGGCGCTGCACATGGGCGACGAGGTCCACAATCGCAATGCCGCCGCGTCGGGGCTCCTGCTCAAGCGCCTCGTACCGGCCCTCCTTCGATCGGGCGCGCCCGCAGCCGATATCGCCGCGGCGGTGGAATTCATCGCAGGTAACGACCACTTCTTCCTGAACCTTTCGATGGCGGCGAGCAAATCGATGCTCGACGCGGCGGCAGGCGTCGAAGGCAGCAGCATGGCCACCGCGATGTGCCGCAACGGAGTCGATTTCGGCGTGCGCGCAAGCGGGACCGGCGACGCATGGTTCACAACGCCCGCGCCGGTGGTC
>JANMXB010000158.1:0-3323 GCA_031380765.1 Pseudomonadota bacterium
GCGCGAGGTCCTTCACGGGATCGAAAGTCATGCCGGTATAGAGGAACTGGTTCATCGCGTGCGTGCTCATCGTGCCCAGGAGCAGCGTGTAGCCGTCGGTGGGGGAGCGCACCACGGCTTCGGTGCCGATGTTGCCGGCGGCGCCTCCGCGGTTCTCCACCAGCACCGGCTGGCCCCATTTCTCGCTCATTTTCTGGCCGAGGATGCGTCCGAGGATGTCGGTGGTGCCGCCCGGCGCCCACGGCACGATCATGCGGACCGGTTTGGAGGGATAGGGCTGGGCGTGGGCCGGCATTGCGAACTGGGCCAGCGCGAAGACGGCAAAGGCGAGGAGAATGCGGCGCATGGGGTTTTCGAAGTTATCGAACGCTGTCAGATCGGGAGTCAACCATGCCGAGGGCACGCAGTCCATCCAACCCGCGAAACGAGGCCGCCGAGGCGAGGATCCTCGATGCCGCCTGGCGCCTTTTTGCGGAGCACGGTTTCGAGTTGCCGCTGTCGCGCATCGCGCGCGCGGCGCGCGTTTCGCCCGCGGTGCTCACCCGTCTCGTCGGAACCAAGAAAGCGCTTCTCGATCGCGTGTTCAAGCGACTGTTCGAAGGCCGCTGGAAGCCGGAATGGGACGCGCTGCTGGTCGACCGCAAGCTGCCGTTGGAAGAGCGGCTTTCACGCTTCTATGTCGAATATCGCGGCAACATCGAGCGCAACGGCGCGCGCCTCTGGACGCGGGCAGGGCTGCGCGGCCTGCACAAGTCGGGAAACTTCAGCGCCACGCTTGCCAGGCGCATCCTGATTCCCATAATTCGCGAATTGCGGCATGAGGCCGGCGTGGCGACGGACCGCGCAGTCACAGGCGAGGAAATCGAGCTGGCGCAGGTGCTGCACGGGGCGATCGCTTTTCCCCACACGCGCAGCCATCTCTTCGGCATGGACGTGCACGGCTCGCTCGAGCAGATTGTGCCCATGGCCGTGCGGGTGTGGCTGCCGGGGGCCAAGGCGGAAGTCCGGCGCCTGGCTGCCGGCCGCGCTTAAGCCTTTTTTCGCAGGAAGACGTGGGTCGCGCGCTCACCCGCGATGTGTTTCGCGCATTCGTAGCCCAGCGCGCTCATGTCGAGGCCATTGAAGAGGTTCTCCCCGGTCCCGAGCAAGATTGGGCGCACAGCCAAATGCAGCTCGTCGATCAGGCCGGCGCTCAGGTACTGCCGCACGGTGGACACGCCGCCGCCGAGGCGGACATCCCGGTTGCCCGCCGCGTCTTTGGCCTGCTCCAGGGCGGCATGGATGCCTTCGGTGACGAAGCGGAATTCCGTGCCCCCCTTCATCTTGAGCGGCGCGCGCGGGTGGTGCGTCAGTACGAACGCCGGCGTGTGATACGGCGGCTCGTCGCCCCACCAGCCTTTCCAGCTGTCGTCCGGCCACGGGCCGCGGACCGGGCCGAACATGTTGCGCCCCATGATCCAGGCGCCGATGCCGTCGAACCCCTGCTCGGCGATGCCGTTGTCGACGCCGGTTTCGCCGTCGTCCTGGCCGTGCATTTTTCGCCAGGCGCGCAGGTGGAAGAACCATTCCATCAGCTCGGGGCCGCGCACGCCGAGCGGGTTTTGCAGGTCCTGGTTCGGCCCGGCGCCGTAGCCGTCCAGGGAGATCGCGAAGCTCTGGACGCGGAGTTTCGGCATGCTTGCCTCGCTAGTGAGGATTGGGTTGGCCGCAGTGGGCGGCATCGTAGGTTGCGATCTTTATTTCGCCGTTCGAGAGGATGAGCTCATATTCGACCGACAGGATACCGGACAAAGCGGATCGCGAAACGCGCAAGGACCCCGAACGGCAGTTGATGAGCCCACGCACGCTCGGCCTGGGCGTGTAGAAGCAATACCAGAGGTCCTGGACCCGGTATTCGTTCTTTCCGGGTACGTACCCAAGCGCAAGGACCGGTGGTGCCGCTTTCCTCCCGTCAGCCCGGGCCACCGGTCCTTCGTAGGTCCAGATCCCTATGCGTCCCTGCGGATCGTCGTCGTTGAAGCAGGTGAGGAAGCTGGCGCCCATCGCGGGCGCGCTGCAGAACGCGATGGCAAAGAACATGGTGGCCGCAGAGAACAAGCGAAAATGTACCGGTACCGATACAAAAAACACCCAAGATAGGCTCCAGAAGCCAGTCTTATTACTCAAATGTTCAGGATTCGGCCCGGACTCACTCGAGCTCGCTTGCCCAGACCTATTCCCATTTCGGCGCGCGCTTTGCGAGGAAGGCGTTCACCCCTTCGGCGAAGTTTCGATGGCCTGCGAGCTCGACGGCAGCCTCGAACTCGATCTGCAAGCCTTCTTCAAAAGTCACTTCCTGGCCTTCTGTGATGCAGCGGCGGATAGCCGCGAGCGTGGCGGCCGGTTTTTGGGCGAGTGCAAGTGCATAGTCGCGAACGCTTGTCCTGAGATCGCCCGGCGTGACGACGAAATCGACCAGGCCGATCTGCAGCGCTTCTGCAGCGGAAATGAGGCCGCCTTCGTACAAGAAGCGCAGCGCGCGCGACCGGCCCAGCAGCCTCGCGAGTGCCTGCGTCCCGCCTACCGGAGGGATGAAGCCGATGTTGACCTCCGGCTGCCCGAGCCTGGCATCGTCGGCGGCAAACCGTACATCGCAGTGGAGCACGATCTCCAGCCCGCCGCCCACGGCCGTCCCGTTGATCGCAGCCAATAGCGGCTTCTGCGCCGCTCGCATCTGGCGGACCAGGGCGTGGCAGGTCTCGACCCACGATGCCATGCCTTGCTGGGACATGCCCTGAAAAACAGCCAGCTCGGCGCCGGAGGAAAAGTAGCGGTCGATCGCGCTCGCAATCACGATCACGCGCACGTCCTGCGCCGTGAGCAACTCTTCCAGCGCAAGCGGCACTTCGCGAAGCATTTCCCAATGGAAGGCGTTTCGCGGCGGGCGGTGATACTCGAGCCAGCCGATTCCGTCCGCGCGGGACACGTTCAAGTGGGCGTACGTCATGTCCTGCACCTCCCGGTTGCGCTATGCAGGCATGGGGGCCGTGATTTTCATGGATTCGCGCATCTCCACCTTCTTGGTGAGCTCCCCGAGCCCGGGGTAGCGCTCCGTTGGAAAGAAGCGGGGCGCCCGAAGGCTGATGAACGTCACATGGCATGCAATAGCGATGTCCGCCAGGCTTAGGGCGTCGCCGACGCACCACTCACGATTGCCGAGCATCTTTTCAAGGGCTGCGAAACCGCCATCGACCTTGCCGCGCTGCCGGTCGAGCCAGGCCTGGCTGCGTGTTGCTTCGTCATGGAAGCGCATCTCGTAGAGACTGGCGCCCACGGCGTCCATC
>JANMXB010000168.1:0-2015 GCA_031380765.1 Pseudomonadota bacterium
CCGCGAGGTACAGCGGGTAATTCCACGGCACGATGATCCCCGCCACGCCCAGCGGCTGCGGGGTCACGCGCGAACTGGCCGGCAGGAACCACATCCCCGTTGCGCGCCGCTCACCGCGCATCCAGCGCTTGCCGTGAGACATGGCATGGTTGATTCCGGACAGGCTTGGAAACACTTCGAGCAGATCCGTTTCGTGCGCGGAGCGATGGCCGAAATCCTGGCTGATGACCCGGGCAAATTCGGCGGAATTTTCCGCGACCATGCGCGCGAGCCGCTCGAGGCGATCCTCACGCTGCGCCCATGGCACCTCCGGCGCGGCAAGGCAGGCCGCCCGCTGCAGGTCGAATTTGTCGCGCAGAATGCTCATGAAAGGGGTGACTGCGGCGGGAGCGGATTTGGATCCGCGCCGCTCAAGCGCGCGCCGCTTCGGCAATTTTGTTGCGCAAGGCGCGCAGGCTGCCGCCTTTCATGACCGAACCGGGCAGCGGATGACCGACCACTTCTTCGGCCAGTCTTCCACACGCGGCGAGCTTTTCGAGATCGATGCCGGTCTCGATTCCGACCTCGTCGCACATGAAGACGAGATCCTCGGTGCAGACGTTGCCCGCGGCACCGGCATGTCCGGCGAACGGGCAGCCGCCGAGGCCCGCGACGGAGGAATCGAACCGCGCAACGCCCATCTCCATGCCCGCATAGGCATTGGCGATGCCCATGCCGCGCGTGTCATGCAGGTGGAGCTCCAGTTCGAGATCGGGATATTTCTCCCTCACCGCGCCGACCGCGCGCTTGATCGCAAGCGGCGTTGCCCAGGCCATCGTATCGGCGAGCGACACGCGCTTGAGTTTCATATCCTGCCCGGCGGCAAGCTCCAGCAGCCGGCCGACCATCCCGACAACGCGCGCGATGGGGATGTCGCCTTCGAAATTGCAGCCGAAAGCGGCCATCACGGTGGCGCGCTCGACTTCGATGCCGCGCTCCTTGTAGGTGCCGATCATTCCCCGCGTAACCGCAAGCTGCTGTTCGGGCGTCCGGTTGAGGTTCTTCTTGAGGAACTTCGCCGAGGCGGTGAGCGAAATCGAGCCCTTGATCTCCAGGCGCCCGGTGCCGATCGCGCGATCCAGGCCCAGGTCGTTGAACCACAATCCCGTGTAAGCCACACCCGGCTGCGGCGTGAGGCTTCTGACCACGTCCTCCGCATCGGCCATGGTGGGCACCGCTTTCGGGCTCACGAACGAAACGATCTGCATCTGCTTCAGGCCGGTCTTCGACAGCGCGTCGATGAGCTCGACCTTGCGCGCGGTCGGGATCGGTCCTTTCTCGAACTGGAAGCCCTCGCGCGGGCCTTCTTCCTTGATGGCTATGGTCTTGGGCAGATCTGACACGGCAGTCTCCTTGGCATGCGCATGCATTAGATGCGCAGCGCCGGCGCAATACAAGGTCTCCCGCGAAATGGCGGCGGTTTGACCCCGGCGCGTTCGGCCGGTTCCTCGAGGCAGCGAAGCGCTTCGTCGGACGACACCAAAATGTACCGCTACCGGTACACAGATCGGCCTGAGAGCCGCGCCAGCGCTGGAGTCTTGAGAATGAAAGTTCAGGATTTTCGCTTCCAGGAGAGCTGCTCCAGGTAGCGATAGATCTCGGTATGGTCGGCGCCGATGGGAAGTTCTTTTCCCGCCGCGCGCCAGAGAGCGCGGGCCTTGCGCGCGAGCGGCGCGCCCACGCCGAGCGAGCGCGCGAGCCCGGCTGCGATGCCGACATCCTTTGCCATCAGCGCCAGAGCAAATCCGGAGGCGAACGCGCCTGAGAGCACTTGCTGCTTCACCTTGTTCTCGGTCGTGCTGTTCCGGCCGGCCGAGGCGTTGAAGATCTCGGTCATCAATGCCGGATCGAGGCCGAACGCGCGCGCAACGATCACCGCCTCGAAAGCCGCGATGGTGCCGGCGGCGGCGATGTAGTTGTTGAGGGCCTTGACCGCGTGGCCGGCGCCGAGCGGGCCGGCGTGGAATATTCTGGTG
>JANMXB010000200.1:0-3628 GCA_031380765.1 Pseudomonadota bacterium
GCACATACACGAACCACAAGCTGACGTTGCGCCCAGTGGCGCAGTCGAGCGCGCCGATTCCAAGCATCAGGAAGAAGAGGATGGCGAGCGCCAGGGCATCGCGTACGGGTCTGCGCATTCCGGATGCCTTGAAAGGGTTACGGGTTCACAGTCAGACAAGCCCGGCCGCGAAACGGCACGGCGCAGTTGTAAGCATCGGTGCGTTCCACATCACTGTCGCTCGCCGCTGCGGTGGGTGAATGCATGGCGCGAGTGTGGCTTTTTCCACTCAACGCTGCAACATGCTGTTTACAAATAAGAGCGCAGTTGACAATTCCTGACGTTGGATCGCGGTTGACCCTGCGGATGCTGTGGTGCAACTTAACGAACCATGATGCGAGTCGAACTAACCTTGGTCTGCGCACTCTTTTGCGGCAGCGCAGCAGCCGACTGGTCGCTGGTCGGCGGCAACCAGACCATCTATTCGGCGTACGCCGAACGCGAAAGCGTGCGCAGGTCTGGCGACAGCGCGCAGATGCTGGGCCTCTACGATTTCCTCATGGCCGACGTGGCGGTCGACGGCCAGCCGCACGAATCGACGGTCGTGCTGCGTGAATACGATTGCCGGCAGCAGCGCGTGCGCCTGCTCGCCTTCGTCGATTACGCGGGCCACATGGGCGCCGGCAAAGTGATTTCGCGGGCCGGGGCGCCGGCGCCGGAGCGCTGGGAACCGGTGTTGCCCGGCACCATCGACGAGGCTTTCTGGCAGCTCGCCTGCGCGAACTGACGTCCGCCGCGCTTACTCAAGTGAATACACCTCCACTTCGGCCGTCCTGCCTTTGACACGCACAGTCGGAAGCGGCCTCAGGTTGAAGGTCGAGGCGAGGCGCGCCCGGGTCGCGCCGCTCACCAGGGTATGGGTGCCAAAGTCCTTGTTAAGGGCCTGGATGCGGGAGGTGAGGTTGACCGCGTCGCCTACCAGGGCATACGAAAGCCGCTCGCTGCTGCCGATGTTTCCCGCGATGACTGTTCCGGTGTGCACGCCAATGCCATGGCGCAGTGCCGTCTTGCCTGCGGCCACACGCCGGGCATTCCACGCATCCAGGCGCGCGCGCATCTCAAGGGCCGCGCGCACCGCGGATTGCGCGTGAGCGGGATCGGCGACCGGCGCGCCGAAAACGGCCTCGATCTCGTCGCCGATGAACTGCAGCACCAGGCCGCCCTGCCCCCGGATCGCCGCGTCCATCTCGGTGAAGTACTCGTTCAGGTCGGTGACCACTTCGGCCGGCGGGCTGGATTCCACCCACGGCGTGAAATCGCGCAGGTCCGCGAACAGGATCGTCACCTCGCGCGCGCCGCTGTCGAGCGACGCCCGGCCGGCAAGGATTTCGTCGCGCACTTCGGGGCTCACGTACTTGCCGAACGTGTCGCGGATCAGCTCGCGTTCGCGCAACCCTGCGACCATGCGGTTGAATCCTTCGGCTACCGCGCCGATTTCGTCGTTCGACACCACGGCGCAGCGCGCGTCCAGCGCACCCTCGCCGACACGGGCCATGGCTGCCTGCACGTCCTTCAACGGCCCCGCAACGCTGCCGGCCACGAACCCGGCCAGCCGCACCGACACGATCAGTCCCCCGGCGGCGAGGACGCCAACCACGAGGATCAGGTTGCGGATGATCGCCTCCGCCGTTTGCGCATCGGCGCCGAGCATCGCGTTCGCGCGCGTGAGCGCAGCGACCGAAAGTACTGCGATGGGCACAAGGCTCATGAGCAGGAACATCGCGACCATGCGCGCCCGGACCCCAAGGCGCGGCCCCGGCACCGCGCTCAGATCGCCCTCTGGAAAGAGCCGCGGCAACTGCTCGCGCCAGATTCTTTCCACACTGAAAAATACGATGGCGGCGACGATGGGACCGGCCACAAAAGCCATGCCGAACCCCTGCCGCAACGCGCGCATTGGCGTGAATTCCCCGATGATCATGGGCCACAGTACGCTCCAGATGATCGCGGCGGCCACCCAGCCAATGAAAGAAAGCAGCGCGAAAAATCCCGGGATGAGAAGCGCGCGCCTGCGCAGCTCGCCGCCTTCCGGGCCGCCAGGCAGCGCGCCCGCGGTTTTGACGATCGGCCGCGACCACCGCACGGCCAGCGTGCGCCCGGCAATGGCGAGGAGCGCGAACGAGACCACGAAAAATGCCCAGACCGCGGCCCCCGTCGACGGGGCGCCTGAGTGCGCCGACGGGTCGAGGAAGTTGAAATAGGCGAAGGAAAGCAGCGCCCCGGCGAGGTTGCCGAGGATCATGAGGCGCGTGAGCCTGCCGGTCAGGGGAGTGCTGCTCATCGGGAGGAGGAATACAGGCGGTAACATGCGAGGCTAACCCCAAGACCTGCGCAACGGCAAATGCTCCACGACCTCGTCCTTCTCGTCGGCCAGTACGGCCTCCTGCTGGTTTTCGTCAACGTGCTGCTCGAGCAGGTCGGCCTGCCGGTGCCGGCGATTCCCACCCTTGTCGTGGCGGGCGCGCTTGCGGCGGAGGGCACCCTGTGGGCGCCGGCGGTGTTCGCCGCGGCGTTCGTGGCCAGCATGATCGGCGACGTGGCGTGGTACGCCGGCGGGCGAATCTACGGCAAGCGCGTCATGAAATTCCTCTGCCGCATCTCGATCTCGCCCGATTCCTGCGTGAGCCAGACCGAGTCCCAGTTCGAGCGCTGGGGCGCGGGGCTGCTGGTGTTCTGCAAGTTCGTGCCGGGACTGTCGACCATCACCCCGCCGCTGGCTGGCGCGGCGCGGCTCGGGTGGGTGCGGTTCGCTTTCTTCAACAGCATCGGCGTGTCGCTGTGGGCCGGGGCGGGGATCGGCGCCGGAATGCTGCTGCACGCGCAGATCGAGCGCCTGCTGGTCCGCCTGCAGGACATGGGAACGATTGCGCTGCTGCTGGTCGCGACGCTGCTCGTCGCCTATATCGCCTTCAAGTGGCGCGAGCGGCGGCAGTTCTTCCGCATGCTGCGCATGGCACGCATCAGCGTCGACGAACTCTACGACTTGATGGACAAGGACGCGAAGCCGCTGATCGTGGACGTCCGCTCGCCGGTGGCCCGCTCGCTCGACCCGCGCGCGATTCCGGGCGCGCTGCTCGCGGATGCGCGCGCCATCGACAGGCTGCTGGAGCACCTGCATGCCGACCGGGACATCATCCTGTACTGCACCTGCCCCAATGAGGCGGGCGCGGCACAGGTGGCCAAGCTGCTGGTGGAACGCGGATTCCCTCGCGTGCGTCCGCTGCACGGCGGCCTGGACGCCTGGGTCGCGGCAGGCTACGAAGTCACGCGTTCGTCGGCGGAAAAAAATACACCCGGAGCCGCCTGATAAATGTTGCACTTTAGATTCATTGAAATGACTACCGGTGCGGATTTCCGGTCAAGCTACATGCCTTTATCGGCAACTTCTGGGGTGCGCCCGCAGATTGAAAAAACGGGTTGAGGCTCGCCAGGCCGGGCCAACTAGCGCAAGGCGCCGAAGAACGCCTTGATCTCGCGCGCGAGGACCTCGGGCTGCTCCAGCGCGGCGAAGTGCCCGCCCTTTTTCTCGACCGTCCAGCGCCGGATGTCGGTATAGGTCCGCGCGGCAATCGACCGTGGCGGGCGGATT
>JANMXB010000179.1:0-7095 GCA_031380765.1 Pseudomonadota bacterium
ACACCTGCAGGATGCGCATAAATCGGGTCTACCCTAGAATTTGTGGTGTTCGGGTTCACCTTCAGGAATCGATATCGATAGAAAAATCGATCTTGCCCTTTTTCGGGCTCCTGACGCGCGGCTGCGATTTGCTGCTGATTCGGCGCCGCCGGGCACTACATCCAGAGGATATTGCACCTGTCCTCGGCCTGTAGCAACGCCGATGAGGTCGACATGGCGCGAATCCGCAGCCACGTGGAGCGATCACGCACATGGGTCCTTTTCATTTGGGACAGACCAGCGGATCGGTTTCGTAGACTTTGCAGATGAGCCGCGCCCACAGGAAAGGGTAGGACCCCTTCCCCACCCTGGTTGCCTTGGCGCGGGTGGCGAACTCGCTCACGGCTGCCTGGGCTGCCGGTGGTGTCTTCGCGGGTTGATGCGCCTTGCGCGCCTTCGCCCGCTCGCCGCGCGCGCGGTTGGAGTATCAGCCGAGGTAACGCACCAGGTGCTCGTGCCGCGAATCGGTCAGCATCGGACGGTCCACGAGATCGCAGAGTAATGCCAGGTCAACAGTCCGACACCGGGCAGCGTTAGGCATGCGACTGCCGTTTCCAATGCGGAAACAGTCAGTTCGCGATCGCGCCGTGCACTGACCCGCGCCATCCCCCATACTTGTAAAGTTGCCGGTGGATTCCGGACCACGATTGGATGAGGAGGACATTCATGAATGATCGCAATGCGGCACTGGCCTATTCCGGCACGACGGCCAACGCGGCCGAGGTGAAGGCGCACGTGAGCGACGCGGAGTGGGCGGTGCGGGTCGACCTCGCCGCCGCGTATCGCCTTGTGGACCTGTATGGCTGGACCGACATGGTCTACAACCACATCTCCGCGCGCGTTCCTGGTCCCGAACACCACTTCCTCATCAACCCCTACGGGCTCGCCTACGATGAGATCACGGCCTCGTCGCTGATCAAGATCGACCTGGCCGGAAACATCGTCTACGCGCCGGATCCCGACTATGGAATCAACGCCGCCGGGTACGTGATCCACAGCGCGATCCACGAAGCGTTGCCCGATGCCGGCTGCGTGATCCACACGCACACCCCCGCCGGCATGGCCGTTGCGGCTCTGAAGTGCGGGCTGCTTGCGGTATGCCAGACGGCCATGCGTTTCCCGACGGTCGCCTGCCACGACTATGAAGGCGTGGCGCTGGAGCTCGACGAACGCAGGCGGCTGGTGGCCAATCTTGGCGATTCGCAAGTGATGTTGCTGCGCAACCACGGACTGCTGGCCCTCGGCCGCACCATTCCCGAGGCGTTCAACAACATGTACCGCCTCGAGCGCGCCTGTCAGGTGCAGCTATTGGCTCTCGCGTGCAACACTGAAATCAACATGCCCGCCGAAGAGGCGGTCAAGCGTGCCAACGTCCAGCTGGCAAGGAACAACGCGGCCGGACACGCCGGCCGCCCGATGCCGCCGTTCGGGGTCATGGAATGGCCGGCACTGCTGCGCCGGCTGGATCGGCGCGACCCTTCGTTCCGACACTGATCGCCCCGGGATGGCGGCGGTCGCAGCAGCGCCAGTCGGCATCCTCGTCTCGGAGGAGGTCGTCCGCACGGACGGCGAGCAGCTGCTCTCGATTTGCGCCGGGATCGGCCCGCCCGCGGCGCTGGTGGTGAATCCCGTCGGCCGGGCGCTTCCCCCGGAAGAGCTCGAACGCATCAGTTTCGCGCTGCTCTCGGTCGACGTGATCGGCATGTCGTCGAAGACCTTCCTTGCGCCCGAGTTGGCCGCCTTTGTGGCGACCCTGCGCGCTGCGCCGAACCTGCGCTGGGTGCAGGTGCCTTCGGCGGGCATGGATCGCCCGATCTACACCGAGTTGCGCGAGCGCGGCGTGCGATTGTCGAGCGCCACCGGCGCCAATGCGAAGGCCGTCGCGCAGACAGCGGTGGCGGGCGTCCTTGCGCTGGCGCGCGGAATCCCGATGTGGGTGGACGCGCAGCGCTCGCATCTCTGGAAGCCGCTGCGCGGGCCGCTCGTGCCCCAACAGCTCGAAGGCCAGCATGCGGTCGTGATCGGCATGGGACCGATCGGCCTGGACATCGGGCGCCTGCTCAAAGCCTTCGAATTGCGCGTCACCGGAGTGCGGCGCACGCCGGTCCCGGCGCCGTCGTTCGATCGCGTCGCAGGCTTCGGCGAACTCGCGGGCGTGGTTGCGCAGGCTGACTGGATCGTGGTCGCGTGCCCGCTGACCGAGTCGACACGCAACCTCATCGACGCGAAGCTGCTGGCGCGGGTGCGCCGCGGTGCGCGGCTCGTCAACGTCGCGCGCGGCGAGATCATCGACGAGGCGGCGCTGGCCGAGGCGCTGCGCCAGGGGGTGCTCGGCGGTGCGTATCTCGATGTCTTCACGACGGAGCCGCTGCCCGAGTCGTCCCCGCTGTGGGACCTGTCCAACGTCCTGATTTCCCCGCACAGCGCAGGCAATTCGACCGGCCACCAGCGCAATGTGCTCGCGCTTTTCAAGCACAACCTCCAGCGTATCGCGGCCGGCCAGCCGCTGATCAACGAATGGCTGGCCGACCCTACGTTATGAAATCCAACCGACAGCGGAGAAAAGTATGAAAACCCTCGATAGAGTCACGATGCTGGCCGCCTGCGCCGTGCTCGCGCTGCCTGCCGCGGCGCAGGAGAGTGCGTTTCCGGCCCGCCCGGTCACCATCGTCGTGCCATTCTCCGCGGGCGGAAGCTCGGATGCCATCGCCCGCTTCATCGCGCCGGTGCTGGCGAAGAAGTGGGGCAAACCGGTCTTGGTCGATAACCGGGCCGGCGGCAACACGATCATCGCGGCGTCGCATGTTCTCAGCATGCCACCTGACGGTCACACGATCTTCTACGCGAGCTATGCGTGGGTCACGAACCAGATCCTCAATCCCAACCTGCCGTACGCGCCGGGCGCGATGTCGCCGGTGACTTTGCTCGGGCGCTACCCCTTGTTGCTGTTTATCCGAGCGGACCTGCCCGTCAATTCGGTTCCGGAACTCATCGCCTACGCGAAGAAGTCCCAGCATCCGCTGAACTTCGGAAACGCGGGGACGGGATCCAGCATGCACCTGACCGCGGCCGGATTCGCGAATGCGGCCGGGATCGAGGTCACGCACGTTCCATATAAGGGCAGCGCACCGGCAATGCAGGATGTCGCCGGCGGGCAAGTCGATGCGGCATTCGAAGGCCTGACGTACAGGCAGTTCGTCGACGGCAAGCGAATGAAGGCACTGTTCGTCGCGCAACCCGATGCGTTGCCCGACTGGCCCGGCCTGCCGACCGCGAAGGGTGCCGGACTGGGCAGTTTCAACATGGCGGCGTGGTTCGGATTGCTGGTGCCGGCCAAGACCCCGTCGGCGGTTCAGGAGAAGATTTCCGCCGACGTCGCGGCCGCGATCCGGGATCCCGAGGTCGATGCGCAATTGCGCAAGGTTGGCCTGATCCCGCAAGCCACCAAACCGGGCGAGTTCGCCGCGTTTCTGGAAGCCGAGCGAGTCAAACTCAAGGCCGTCATCGAAAAAAACCGCATCAAGGCGGAATGAACCCGCCCCCCACCAACACTCACTCCCGGACCCTCCCATGACCACGAGCACAGCCGACCCGACCGAAACGAGCGCGGCCAGACCCGCAGACTCCGGCTTCGCGCGCCTCGCCGCGCAGACCACGCCGACCCCGCGCGTTTTGCGCAACATCCTGTCGCTCGAAGACCTGGAACCGGCCGCGCAGCGCTTCCTTCCCCGCCCGATCTTCGGCTACATCTCGGGCGGCGTGGAAACCGATACCGCGATGCATGCAAATCGCAATGCTTTTGCGGAGCACCACTTCGTTCCGCGCGTCCTCGTCAGCACTCGAGGGCGCAACCAGAAGCGGGATCTCCTCGGGCAGGCCTATGACCTGCCTTTCGGCATCCCGCCGATGGGCGGAATCATGCTGGCCGCCTACGACGGCGATGCGGTGCTGGCGCGCGTGGCGAAGGACCTGAACATGCCAATGATCCAGAGCGGCGCGTCGCTTACGAAGCTCGAGCGACTGCGGGAGATCAATTCCAGGGCATGGTTCCAGGCCTACCTGCCGGGCGAACCTGCAATCATTACGCCACTGGTGGAGCGCGCGCAGCGCGCGGGGTTCGGGACGCTGGTGCTGACGGTGGACGTGCAGGTGTCGGCGAATCGCGAGAACAACGTCCGGACCGGCTACAGCTCACCCCTCAAGCCCACGCTGCGGCTTGGATGGGATGGCGCCATCCGGCCGCGCTGGCTCGTCGGCACGTTCCTGCGCACCCTCATGAACCACGGGCTGCCGCACCTCGAGAACATGGGGTTCGAGCGCACGCCGGTCCTGTCGGGAACGCTCGAACGTCCGCAGACCGCGCGCGACGGGCTCGCCTGGGAGCATCTCGAGCTCATGCGCAAGCTCTGGAAAGGCAAGCTCGTGTTGAAGGGCGTGCTCGCCCGGGAGGACATTCGGATCGCGCGCGAAAGCGGGGTGGACGGCATCATGGTTTCGAACCACGGCGGCCGCCAACTCGACTACACGGTCTCGCCCCTGCGCATGTTGCCCATGGCGCGCGCCGAAGCCGGCGGGATGGCGATCATGCTCGACAGCGGCGTGCGGCGCGGCACCGACGTGCTCAAGGCGCTCGCGCTCGGCGCCGACTTCGTGTTCGTCGGCCGGCCGTTCCTCTACGCGGCCGCGATCGGCGGCGAGGCGGGGGTGAGGCATGCAGCAAAGCTGTTGCGCGATGAAATCGATCGCAATATGGCGATGCTCGGCATTTCCGAGCTTGGCCAGTTGAAACGCGAGATGCTGGTCCCGAGCACCGGGCCGATTCCGGCCTGAGGCCGGAGGGCGTGATGAGGGCATCGCTCGGCGCGAGTGACGGCGCGGTCTGCGCAAAGCAACGATAGGGGGAGAGCATCAATGCAAGTTCAGACGGTCACCGGTCCAATCGGCCTCGATCAGCTCGGGCGCACCCTGATGCACGAGCACCTGTTCCTGTCTTTCTGGGGCTCCGAATTCGACCCCACCATCGGCTTCGAGCGTCCCGCCTTCATCGCCGAGGCGGTCAAGCGCCTGCGCCAGCTGCGCGAGGAACACGGGGTCAAAACCTTCGTCGATCCCTGTCCGATCGAACTTGGCCGCAACGCCGCGGAGATGCGGGAGATCGCGGAAAGATCCGCAATGCAGATCGTCTGCACCACCGGCTTTTATTTCGAGGCGATGGGCCTGCCCACTTACTGGCGCGCGCGCACCGTGGACGAAATCGCGGAGCTTTATATCCGCGAAATCACCCAAGGCATCGGCGATACGGGCATCCGGGCCGGCGCCATCAAAGTGGCGACCGGCGCGCCTCGCATCACGGAACTGGAACTGAAGTTCCTCAATGCAGCCTGCGTGGCGCAGCGGGCGACGGGCGTGCCCATCATCACCCATACTCAGGATGGTTATGCCGGGCCGGACCAGCAGAAGGCCTTTGCCGCCGGCGGTGTAGCAGCGCATAGTTGCCTGATCGGGCATTGCTGCGGCAACGCGGATCCCGCCTACCATCGCCTGATCGTCGATGGCGGATCGTATATCGGCTTCGATCGCATCGGCATGGCGCGCTACCAGCCCGACTCGCTGCGCGCGGACAACCTGGTCCGCCTTGTGCGCGGCGGCTTCGGCGCGCAGGTGATGATGAGCCAGGACCGCTATTGCGGGTGGTTCGGGAAATTCGCTCGCCAGCTGTCGGCGCAGGAGCAGGCCCACATGGACGCGCTGGAGGCCGCGGGGCAATGGCCGCCTGCCTATTCGTACCTGTTTACCGACTTCGTGCCGATGCTGCGGGCCCGCGGCCTCGCCGAAGCCGAGATCTTTTCCATTCTGGATGACAACCCGCGTCGCTTCTTCGCCGCCGAGCCGCTGCCCGCGCCGCGGCCTCGAGCATAGGAGGGACCAACGCTACCGTCGCCGGATCCGATTTCGAATTCACCTTAAGACAGGCTCGACCGTCATGACTTTCTTCAGGAGACACTGCAATGAAAAAACTATTTTTCGCACTGCCGCTGGTCCTCGCTGCATTGGGCTCGGCTCCGGCTCAAGCACAGGAAGTCTTTCCGAACAAGCCGATCACGGTCATCATCGGCTATCCGCCCGGCGGGCCGCTGGAGACTTTTACGCGGGCCATGGGCCAGCGCTTTTTCGACGACTGGAAGCAGCCTATCGTCATCGACAACAGGCCGGGCGCGAACGAGATCATTGCCGCGCAGGTGGCGTCAAAGGCCCGTCCGGACGGGTACACGCTCATGGTGACCACCGAGGCGCCATTGACCCAGAACCCGTATCTCTACAAGAAACTGCCGTACGACCCGGTGAAAGACTTCGAACCCATCTCTGCGATGGTGAGCGCGAACATGATTTTCGTGGTCCATCCGAGTTTCCCGGCGGCAACCCTGCAGGAATTCATTGCGGTCGCGCGATCGCGTGAAAATAACCCGATCAGTTTCGCTTCGGTCGGGATAGGCGGCGTAACCCATCTGCCGATGGCCATGTTCGCAAAGAACGAGAATTTCAAGTGGAACCATGTGCCGTACAAGGGTGCCGCTCCGATCGTGCCCGATATCCTGGGCAACCGGGTCGACTCGACCATCCTGGCCGTCTCGATCCTGGGGCCGTACGTGCAGGACAAGAAACTGCGGGCCCTGGCCATCTCCGGGCCGGCCCGTGCAAAGAGCCTGCCGGATCTCCCCACATTCAAGGAACTGGGAATCAGGGACCCCCAGGCCGGCTTCATCCTCGCATTGAGCGCTCCTAAAGGCACACCGTCCGCAATTCTCGAGAAGATTGCCGCGTCGGCAAAGAAAGCCGTGAACGATCCCGTGTTCAGGGAGAAGTACATGGACCCGTTTGCGTTCGTGCCGATAGGATCGAGCCCGAAGGAGTTTGCAGCCTATCTGGTCCAGGACCGGACCTACCAGGCGGAGCGCGTCAAGGCCTCCGGCGCAACGCTTGACTAGCGGCCTTTGAAGACCGGCTTGCGTTTTTCCTTGAACGCAAGCTGCGCTTCCTTCGCGTCCTCGGTCTTGG
>JANMXB010000199.1:0-2528 GCA_031380765.1 Pseudomonadota bacterium
CTCGTTGCGCAACTCGTCAAGCAGGTAACCGCAGGCCAGTTTGGCGGCAACTTTGGCAATCGGGAAACCGGTGGCTTTGGAAGCCAGCGCGGACGAGCGCGACACGCGCGGGTTCATCTCGATCACCACCATGCGGCCGTCCGCGGGATTGATCGCGAACTGCACGTTCGAGCCGCCGGTATCCACGCCGATCTCGCGCAGCACCGCGATCGACGCGTTGCGCATGATCTGGTATTCCTTGTCGGTCAGCGTCTGCGCGGGCGCCACCGTGATCGAGTCGCCGGTGTGCACGCCCATCGGGTCGAGGTTTTCGATCGAGCAGACGATGATGCAGTTGTCGGCGTGGTCGCGCACCACCTCCATCTCGAATTCCTTCCAGCCGATCAGCGACTCCTCGATGAGGAGCTCCCTGGTGGGCGAAGCTTCGAGACCCCGGTCGCAGATCGCGACGAATTCCTCCCGGTTGTAGGCGATGCCGCCGCCGGAGCCGCCCATCGTGAACGAGGGGCGGATCACCACCGGATACCCGAATGCCGACTGCACCTGCAGCGCCTCTTCGAGCGAGTGGGCAAGGGACGAGCGCGCCGACGCGAGGCCGATCTTCGTCATCGCCTGCTTGAATTTCTCGCGGTCCTCCGCCTTGTCGATCGCCTCCCTCTTCGCGCCGATCATCTCGACCCCGTGCTTCTCCAGCACGCCGTGCTTTGCGAGATCCAGCGCGCAGTTGAGCGCGGTCTGGCCACCCATGGTCGGCAGCAACGCGTCGGGTTTTTCGCGCTCGATAATCCGCTCGAGCGTCTGCCAGGTGATCGGCTCGATGTAGATCGCGTCGGCCATCTCCGGGTCGGTCATGATCGTCGCCGGGTTCGAATTGACGAGGATCACGCGATAGCCCTCGCTCACGAGTGCTTTGCAGGCCTGCGCGCCCGAATAGTCGAACTCGCACGCCTGGCCGATCACGATCGGGCCCGCGCCGATGATGAGGATCGATTTGAGGTCGGCTCTCCTGGGCATGGTCAACGGGCGCTTACGCGCGCTTGCGCTCCTCCATCATCTTCGCGAAGCGGTCGAAGAGATAGCCGATGTCGCGCGGACCCGGGCTCGCTTCCGGGTGGCCCTGGAAGCAGAACGCCGGGCGGTCGGTGCGCGCAAGGCCCTGCAGCGAACCGTCGAAGAGCGAGACATGCGTCGTGCGCAGGTTCGAGGGCAGCGTGTCCGGGTCGACCGCAAAGCCGTGGTTCTGGCTCGTGATCGCCACCACGCCGCTGTCGAGGTCCTTGACCGGGTGGTTCGCGCCGTGGTGGCCGAATTTCATCTTCACCGTCTTCGCGCCGGAAGCGAGGCCCATGAGCTGGTGCCCCAGGCAGATGCCGAACACCGGGATGTCGGTCTCATCGAGGATCGTGCGCGTCGCGTTGATGGCGTAGTCGCAGGGCTCCGGATCGCCGGGACCGTTGGAGAGAAACACCCCGTCGGGCTTCAGCGCCAGCGCTTCTCTTGCGCTCGCTTGCGCAGGCAGCACGGTTACGCGCGCGCCGCGCTCGCACAGCAGCCTGAGGATGTTGCGCTTGATGCCGTAGTCATAGGCAACGACGTGAAAAGGAGGACGGTCGACCGGCCTGAACCCCTTGCCCAGGCGCCATGCGCCCTCGGTCCATTCGTATTTTGCGGTCGTCGACACGACTTTTGCGAGGTCCATGCCGGCCAGGCCCGGGAAGCTGCGTGCCTCCCTGAGGGCGCGCTCGAGATCCATTGCCACGACGGCCTCGCCCGCGACCACGCATCCGTTTTGCGCGCCCTTTTCGCGCAACAGGCGCGTGAGCTGGCGCGTGTCGATGTCCGCAATCCCGACCACGCCGCTGCGCTCGAGGTACGCGGGCAGGCTTTCCTCCGAGCGCCAGCTGGACAAGAGCGATGGCACGTCGCGCACGACAAGGCCCGCCGCATGGATACGTGCCGCCTCGCAGTCTTCTCCGTTCACGCCGGTGTTGCCGATGTGCGGATAGGTGAGTGTGACGATCTGGCGGCAGTAGGAGGGATCGGTGAGGATCTCCTGGTAGCCGGTCATCGACGTATTGAACACGACCTCGCCGACCGCCAGCCCGGGTGCACCGATGCTCCTGCCCCGGAATACCGTCCCGTCGGCGAGGACGAGGGCGGCGGCGGGAAGCTGGGACACGAAAACTCCAGGAGTAGATACAAAAAAAAGCGGGAGAGGCTCGAGGCCTTTCCCGCTTCGGTAAGAAGCGTGGAATTATACCGTGAAGGGGCCCTCACGGCAACGGAAGAACTACCTCAGGCCGAGAACGTCCTGCATGTCGAACAAGCCGTTCTGCTTGTCCTTCAGAAACTTGACCGCTCGCAGCGCCCCGGTTGCGTAGGTCGTTCGGCTCGAGGATTTGACGCTCACCTCGACGCGCTCGCCCAAGCCGATGAACATCACCGTGTGCTCGCCGACGAGGTCGCCCCCGCGGATCGCGTGGAACCCGATCTCCTTCGGCTTGCGCTCGCCGACATCGCCCTCGCGG
>JANMXB010000217.1:0-5018 GCA_031380765.1 Pseudomonadota bacterium
GGACTGGCCGCCGAAGATCGGCGAATTCATCCTTTCGATGCGCTCCGACATCATGCAGCCCTGGGACAATTCGCCGCTGCTCGAGCCCGGCGACGTCGGGCCGTCTTTCGAAATGCGCACCTACACGCTCGGCCCCGGCGACCAGCCCAGGGTCCAAAAGGCCTGGGCAAGCGCCCTGCCGGCCCGCGCCAAGCTTTCGCCGGTCATCGCGACATGGTTCTCCGAGCTCGGCGGGCTGAACAAGTTCGTGCACATCTGGCCCTACCGGTCGCTCGATCAGCGGGCGGAAGTGCGCAAACAGGCTCTCGCAAGCGGCACATGGCCGCCGAGCGCAGCGCCGGATGCGCAGTACAACACCGTCGCGCAGGAGAACAAGATCCTGCTGGCTGCGCCGTTTTCGCCGGTGAGGTAGCGCACGGCACAACTTACTGCGATCTTGGGCGCGGGGCGAGGTCGGCGAAAAGGGATGGCGCGCCCGACTGGAGTCGAACCAGTGACCCCTGCCTTCGGAGGGCAGTACTCTATCCAGCTGAGCTACGGGCGCAAGGGCCGGAAGATTATCGGTTTTCACCCTGTTCGTCCACGCGCGCGGTTTTCCGGACGCGGACTTTCGCGCTAAAATCATGGCTTTGCCGCCCAGTCACCTCGCAGTCAGTCGAAGGGGAAGCTTTGCATGAGCAATTCCGCCGCCGGTCTGGTCAACCCGCACGACGAGCACACCTCGTTCATCAAGACCCCGCAGCAGCTCATCGTGGTGCTGTTGCTCTCATTCCTGGTGCCGATCATCGGCATCCTGCTGCTGGTGTACCTGGTGCTCGGCTCGCACGGCACCGACCCGGCGGCCCTCGAGCCGGGCGTGGTCGCGGCGCGTCTGCAGCCGGTGGGCAAGGTCGAGGTGATCGACGTGAACGCGCCCAAGGTCATGAAAAGCGGCGAGGAAGTGGTGAAGGCCGTGTGCGGTGCCTGCCACACGACCGGCGCGGCGAACGCGCCGAAGATCGGCGACAAAGCCGCCTGGGCGCCGCGCCTGCGCGAGGGGCTCGCCGGGCTCACGAAGGAAGCGATCAAAGGCAAAGGCGCCATGCCGCCGCGCGGCGGCGTGCCCGACCTGACCGACTACGAGATTGCACGCTCGATCGTATTCATGGCGAACCAGTCGGGCGCGAGCTTCAAGGAACCTGCTGCGCCGGCCGCAGCCGCGCCGGCGGCCGCCGCGACTGCCCCGGGCGCCCCGGCGTCAGCGGTACCCGCGGCCACCTCCACGGGCTCAGCGACTTCGACCGGCACCAAGGCAGCAGCGCCGGTGGGCTTGCCCAAGGGCGCGCCGGCCCCCGCGAGCAAATAGGCCCGCCCTCGCCACGCCAGGGGCAGGCCTGACCGCCTGCCCTTTTTTCGCAGCATTTTTTACGCTCGAGCCGGCACCGGAGTGACCAGCAAGATGCAGTTCCTCTTCATCATCGATCCGCTCGCCTCGCTCAAGGCCTACAAGGACTCGACGGTGACCATGATGCGCGAAGCGCACAGGCGCGGCCACGCCGTCTACGCCTGCGAGCAGCACAGCCTGGCGCTGTCGGGCGGCTCGGTCCTGGCGCGCGCCATGCGCCTGACCCTTTCCGGCGACGACGCAAACTGGTATCGCGCCGAGCCCGAGGACGACCGCACGCTCGCATCCTACGATGCGACGCTCATGCGCAAGGACCCGCCATTCGAGCTCGAGTATGTCGCGAGCACGTGGCTGCTCGAGGCCGCCGAGCGCGAGGGCGCATGCGTGGTCAACCGCCCCGCGGCATTGCGCGACCATAACGAGAAACTGGCGATCGCCGAGTTCCCCCGGTTCATCGCGCCCACGCTGGTGACCCGCGATCCCGACCGGCTGCAGGCTTTCATCGACGAGCAGGGCGACGCGATCCTCAAGCACCTCGACGGCATGGGCGGCGCGCGGATCTTCCGCGTGCGCGCGGACGATTCAAACCGCAACGTCATCGTCGAGACGATGGCCGAATTCGGCGCGCGCAGCGTGATGGCGCAGCGCTACATTCCCGCCATCAGCGAGGGCGACAAGCGCATCCTGCTGATCGGCGGCAAACCCGTGCCGTTCGCGCTTGCGCGCATCCCGAAGGCCGGCGAAACGCGCGGCAACCTCGCGGCGGGCGGCCGCGGCGTCGCGCAGCCGCTCTCCAAGCGCGACCGCGAGATTGCCGAAACGACCGGGCCCCTGCTTGCGCCGCGAGGCCTGCTCCTCGTGGGCCTGGATGTGATCGGCGATTACCTTACCGAGGTCAACGTCACCAGCCCGACCTGCTTTCGCGAAATCATGGACCAGACCGGCTGCGATGTCGCGGGCCTGTTCATCGACGCGCTGGAGCAGGCGGCCGGCGGGAACAAGCAGGGAGGCGCGAAAGCATGATCGGCGTGCTCCTCATCACGCACGGCCGCTATGGCGAGGACCTGCTCGCCTCGGCCGCCCACGTGCTCGGCCATGCCCTTGCCCAGACCGCGCACCTGGCGGTGAGCATCAAGGACGATCCGGACACGATGCTGCGCGAGGCCCGGCGCCTGCTCAAGAGCGTCGATGACGGCAGCGGCACCCTGGTGATGACCGACATGTACGGCGCAACGCCCTGCAACATCGCCACGCAGCTGATCGCCGAAGGCAATGTCGAGGCCGTGTCCGGGGTATCGCTGCCGATGCTCGTGAGGTCCCTGGCCTATCGCGATGCTGCGCTTGCCAAAGTACGCGACAAGGCGATCGCCGGCGGCACCGAAGGTGTGGTCTACATCAACAGCGACCCCTGCTATGGCAAGCGCTGAGGCCCCGATCGTCAACAAGCTCGGCCTGCACGCGCGCGCGTCGGCCAAGCTCACCCAGCTCGCGAGCAAGTACAAGTGCGAGATCTGGCTGACGCGCAACAAGCGGCGCGTAAACGCCAAGAGCATCATGGGCGTGATGATGCTGGCCGCGGGCATGGGGACCTCCATCCTGATCGAAGCCGAAGGCGCCGACGCGGACGCCGCGCTCGAGGCGCTCCAGGAGCTCATCGCGGGCAAGTTCGGCGAGGGGGAGTAGATCCCATGAGTGCCGCGGCGTGAATTTCGTCCTCCACGGCCACAGCGTCTCGCCCGGCATCACGATCGGGCACGCGCACCTCGTGTCCAGTGCGCGGCTGGAAGTCGCGCACTACGAGGTGCCCGCGGACCTGATCGAAACCGAGATAGCGCGCTTCGACGCGGCGGTGGGCAAGGTCCTGGCGGAGCTCGAAGAGGTCGGCAAGCAGATCCCGGCCGATGCGCCGGCCGAGTTCGGCGCTTTCGTCGACCTGCACCGGATGATCCTGAACGACCCGTCGCTCTCAAAGGTGCCCAAGCAGATCATCCGCGAGCGCCACAGCAATGCCGAGTGGGCGCTGATCCAGCAGATGGAGTCGCTGGTCGGCCAGTTCGACCAGATCGACGACCCCTACCTCAAGGAGCGCAAGGCCGACATCACCCAGGTCGTCGAGCGCGTGCTCAAGGCGCTGCTCGGCCGGCCGGGCACGGTGGCGCCCGATCTGACCGACGAGACGCAGCTCATTATCGTCGCGCACGACCTGTCGCCGGCGGACATGCTGCTGTTCAAACAGCATGCGTTCGGCGGGTTCGTGACGGACGTCGGCGGAGTCACCTCGCACACCGCGATCCTCGCGCGCAGCCTCAACATCCCCGCGATTGTCGGCCTGCACCACGCGCGCCACATGATCCGCGAGAACGATCTGCTCATCGTGGACGGACTGCAGGGCGTGCTGATCGTGGACCCGGACGCGATCGTGCTGGCCGAATACCAGCTGCGCCAGTCGCACCACGAGCGCGAGAGGAAGAAACTCAAGCGCCTCAAGAAGACCCCGGCCGCCTCTCTCGACGGCATCCCGATCGAGCTCTTCGCCAACATCGAGCTGCCGCAGGACATGGCCGAGGTGCTCGCGAATGGGGCGCAGGGAATAGGTCTGTTTCGCACCGAGTTCCTGTTCATGAACCGCAAGAGCCTGCCGGACGAGGAGGAGCAGTTCGAGGCCTACCGCGAAGTCACGCGCGCCATGGATGGCAAGCCCGTCACCATCCGGACGCTGGACATCGGCGCCGACAAGGCGCTGCAGAACGGCGCGATGGGAGAGGCGTATACGATGCCCAACCCCGCGCTCGGCCTGCGCGCGATCCGCTATTGCCTGTCCGAGCCGCAGATGTTCCTCGGCCAGCTGCGCGCCATATTGCGCGCTTCGCACTATGGGAAGATCCGGCTGCTGATCCCGATGCTCGCGCACGCGCACGAGATCGACCAGACCCTCGCGCTGATCCGCGAAGCCAAGGCAATGCTGGACCGGTCCGGGGAGCCGTACGACAAGAACATCCCGGTCGGCGGCATGATCGAGATCCCGGCGGCGGCGCTGGCCCTGCCGATGTTCATGCGGCGCCTGGGATTCCTGTCCCTGGGCACCAACGACCTGATCCAGTACACGCTGGCCATCGATCGGACGGATGACGCCGTGGCGCACCGGTACGACCCGCTGCATCCGGCGGTACTGCAACTCGTGTCGCAGACCATCTCGCGCGCCAATCGCGCGGGCGTGCCGGTGGCCGTGTGCGGCGAAATGGCGGGCGACCCGCAGCTCACGCGCCTCCTCTTGGGCCTGGGCCTGCGCAATTTCTCGATGCATCCGGCGCAACTGCTGGCGATCAAGGAGCGCGTGCTGAAGACCAGCATCGGCGACATCATGCCGATGGCGGCGCGGGTGCTGCGCTCGACCGATTCGCGCCGCACCCAAGAGCTGCTGCATAAACTGAACGCCTGAGGAAGAACAATGAAGAGAATCGTCGCGGCGCTCATCGCCGCTTGTGCGCTGGTTATTGCTCCAGGCTCATTTGCCCAATACCCCACCAAGCCGGTCAAGCTGCTTGTGCCGTTCCCGGCGGGCAGCGCCACCGACCAGGTCGCGCGGCTGATCGGCCAGCAGCTGCAGGCGGCGCTGAACCAGCCGTTCATCGTC
>JANMXB010000248.1:0-4189 GCA_031380765.1 Pseudomonadota bacterium
GATCGGCGCAGCTCCGGAAGCGCGGCTTTCGCATAGTTGGCCGCGCCAATCAGGTTGACGCCCAGCATTCCGTTCCAGTCGGCGTGCGTCGCTTCGGCCATGGACGCGTAGTTGCGCATCGCGGCGTTGTTCACGAGGACGTCGAGGCCGCCGAATGCGGCCACGCCATGAGCAATCGCGCGCACCGCCTCGCCTGCATCGGCAACATCCGCGGCGTAGTGCGTCACTTGTGCGCCTTTCACCTGCTCCCGAATCGCGCGTGCCGTTTCTTCGAGGGCTGAGCTGTCGCGGTCCACCAACACCACGGCCGCACCCTCCCGGCAGAAAATTCTTGCCGTCGCTGCGCCTATTCCGGCGCCTGCGCCGGTAATGAGGGCCACCTTGTCCTGGAGTCTGTTCATGACGCTTCCTTGAGGCCGAGCAGCCGGCACGGGTTGTCGACAAGGATCTTGTTGCGCACCGATGCATCGGGCGCGAATTCGAACAGCGCATCGAGCAGCTTACCGTCGTCGGGCATGCGCGTCGCGTCAAACACCCCGGTGTGCGGCCAGTCGCTGCCCCAGAGCATCCTGCCGGGGGCAAGCTCTATAAGCCGGTGCGCGAACGGCGCCACATCCGCATAAGGCGGGCCGGCCTTGGTCAGGCGGTCGGCACCACTGAGCTTGATCCAGACGTTGTCGCGTTCGACCAGATCGGCGAGCACCTCGAAAGGCTCCTGCCCCAGCCCCGGCCCCGGATCGACGCGCCCAAAATGGTCGATGACCACCGTGGCGGGAATGGCCGCGAGCCAGTCCCTGAGTCCCGGCAGCGCGCCGCCGTCGAAATGCAGCTCGACGAACCACCCCAACCCCTTGATGCACGCCAGCACATGGTCGAATACCGCAAGATCCAGCGCCCCGCCATGCTGCGGGTTGAACGCGAAGCGCACGCCGCGGGCCCCTTGTGCGTGCAGCGTCTCGCATCCGGCGCGGGTGGCGGTCGCATCCAGCCGCACGACTGCAAGGTAGCGACCACCCGAGCGCGCTACTGCGTCGAGATCCACCGTATTGTCGAAGCCGTGCGTGTTGGCGTGGACCACGAGGCCGCGCGCGATGCCGAGTGTGCCGTGCATGCGCAGGCAAGCGTCGAGCGGCGCGTCGGGCGGCGTGTACTTGCGGGTCTTCGAGTACGGGAAATGCGCCTGCGGGCCCAGCACGTGGAAATGCGTGTCCCAGGCACCTTCGGGCGGATGAAACCGCGGGCGCGAAGGCGCAAGCGGCCCGAGACAATCGAGTATGGAAGTTTCCAAGCCTTAAGCGTCGACAAAAAACGGCGTTTCGTTGCTCCCGCGCAGCACGATGTCGAACCCGAACGAAAGCGTGCCCGCATCAATGCCCACGTCTTCTGGCGCAAGCTCACGCGCAATCAGCGAAGCGCGCGCATCGAGGTCCTCGACGCCGTTGAGGATCGGGTCGATGTCGTTGAGCGCTTCGCCGGGGAAATACGCCTGGGTGATGAGCCTTTGCATCACGCCGGCGCCGAAGAGCGAGAAATGGATGTGGGGAGGGCGCATCCAGTCGTCGTAGCCGGGATTCGGGTAGGCGCCGGGTTTGATGGCGCGGAAGCGATAGCGCCCCTCCGCGTCGGTGAGCATGCGGCCGTAGCCCTTGAAATTCGGGTCCAGCGGCTCGGGGGTCTGGTCCACGGGGTGCTCGTATTTTCCCCATTTATTGGCCTGCCAGACTTCGACCAGGGCACCGCGGACGGGCTTGCCTGCCTCGTCGTACACGTGTCCCGAAACGACTATGGGCGTGCCTTGCGCCCGCGCGCCGCCCGGCACCCTGCAGGCGAGGTCGTCTTCACCCGGACCGATCAGCGCCTGCGGATAAAAAGGCCCGACCGTTTGCGACGGCGTGACCACGCGCACGGGCTTGCCGGGCGTGCGCGACTCGTGGACGCGATAGCCCTTGATGATCTCGAGACGGCGCTTTTCGACGAATACGGACGGATGCGGAATCGGTTGGTCGGCCATGGCCCTAGTTGGCTTTTGCGCCGGTCTGCTTGATCACCTTTCCCCAGCGCACGATCTCCGTGCGGATCCACTCGCCGAATTGCTCGGGCGTGCCGGCCACCATCTCGAATTCCACCGCGAGCAGCTTGTCGCGCACCTCGGGCGTGGCGAGGATTTTCACGATCTCGCGGTGGTAGCGCTCGACGATGGGCCGCGGAGTGCCGCCCGTGGTGAGGAAGCCGATCCAGGCGACGGCTTCGAAATCCGCGAACCCGGACTCGATCATGGTCGGCACGTTCGGCGTGGTCGCGAAGCGCTTGCGTCCCGTCGATGCGAGCAGCCTGATCTGGCCGGACTTCACGTACTGCAGCACGTTGCCGGGCACGAAGAACGCCGTCTGCACGTTGCCCCCCAGGAGATCGGTCACCGCGGGCGCCGAGCCTTTGTACGGAATGTGGACGATGTCCACGCCGGCGGCGGTCTTCAACATCTCCATGGTCAGGTGCGAAGCGCTGCCGACGGCGATCGAGGCGTAGCTAAGCTTGCCGGGCTGCGCCCTGGCAAGCGCGATCAGCTCGGCCACGGTGTTGGCCGGAACGTTCGGGTGGACCGTGAGAAATTGGGGCGCGGTCACCGCCAGCGTGATCGGCGCAAGGTCCTTGACCGGGTCGAAGGGCATATTGTCGAAGAGGGAGACGTTTACCGCGATCGGGCCGTTGTAGCCGACCATGATGGTGTGCCCATCGGGCACGGCCTTGGCCACCAGGTCGGTGCCGATGTTGCCGCCCGCCCCGCCTTTGTTTTCGACGACTACCGATTGGCCCAACGCCTCCTGCAGCCTCGGCGCCACCAACCGCGCCACGAGGTCGTTGGTTCCGCCGACCACGGGAACGATGAGGCGCACGGGCTTGGTGGGCGACCAGTCCTGGGCCCGCCCCTGCAATGGAAGTATCGCCAACGCCAGCGCAGCAGCCGCTGCCGATGCCTGCAGCGCATTGCGCAAATTCAAACTCAAAGCGAAAACACCGGCTGGCCCAGCTCGTCGTAAAGCGCGTCGTTGGCCCACTCGGTGACGCTTGCGGACTTGTCGAGCAACACCGAGGCCGCGCGCACGCGCTGTACCGACGCATCGAGCGCGGGCGGCTCGATTCCCTGCGAGAGATTGAGCGCCGCTTTGAAGAGCATCCTGCGCGCCATGGCGATCGGCTTGTCGGTGGCGACCAGGTGCTCCCTCGAATGGTCCTGGATCGAACCCATGCTTTCCTGCAGCGACGCATCCTGCACCGAGAAGCCCTCCACCCCGCTGAAGGAGCGCTTGTCTTTCTGCGCAACCCGGTCGATGAGGTAGTCGTTGTCCTTGTTGGCGGTGGGGCGGAATGTGCCGGGCTCGTACTTCACGTGGATGCCCTTGCCTTCCTCGAGGTCGCGGCGCTCCTCGCCCGACAACGGCTTGTCCGGATAGAAGTTGATGCTCCACGCCCAGCAGTTGTGGTCGTCGATCGGCACCCATACGTGGCCGCCCAGCGGATGCGGGCCGAAAGGCGGAATCAGCGTGTACCACGGAAAGAGAAACTGGGTGACCCGCCAGTAGTACGAATCGGCCTCGCCGTTGCGGCGGCCGTAGATCGACAAGCCGTGCGGCATCTCTTCCACGTCGAACACCGCGTTGCGGTCGGCCTTGATGTACTTGTTGGCCTTTGCCTCGCGGTGCATCGGGTCGATGTCGAGCTCGAACCGGTGCACCCACGAAGCGTGCGTCGTGTCGATGCCGCCTTCCATCGCCTGCAGCCAGCTGCATTCCTGCAGGCGCTTGGAAGCGAAGCGATGGCTTGCGGGGATGCCGCACCACTCGACCTCCGGCGGCTCGGGCATCTTGTCCTTCGGCCCCAGGTAGGCCCAGACCAGCCCGCCGCGTTCGATGCAGGGATACGACTTGATGCTCATCTTCGGCGCCAGGTTCGGCACCGAGGGCAGCTCGACGCACTGGCCGTTCGTGTCGAATTTCCAGCCGTGGTACGAGCAGCGGATGCCGCCTTCCTCGTTGCGGCCGAAGAAGAGCGAGGCGCCGCGGTGCGCGCAGTGCTCGTCGATGAGGCCCGGCTTGCCATCGGTGTCGCGGAAAGCGAGCAGTGTTTCGCCGAGGATCTTGACGCGCACCTGCGGGCAGTCCGGCTCCGGAATCTCCCAGGATGAGAGTAC
>JANMXB010000288.1:0-18099 GCA_031380765.1 Pseudomonadota bacterium
CGACAACCGCCAGGCCGAGCGGCATGCGCGCGGCCCCGCCGGCGCCGAAGCCCATCGCAATCGGCAGGCTGCCCATCAAGGCCGCCGCAGTGGTCATCATGATCGGCCGGAAGCGCACGATTCCCGCGTCGTAGATCGCCACTTCTGCGGTCTTGCCCTCCTTTTTCGCCTCGATCGCGAAGTCGATCATCATGATCGCGTTCTTCTTGACGATCCCCACCAGCATGATGATGCCGACGAACGCATACATGTTGAGCTCGACGCCGAAGGCCATCAGCGTCACCAGCGCGCCCAGGCCCGCGGTAGGCAGGCCGGACAGGATCGTCAGGGGATGGATGAAGCTCTCGTAGAGGATGCCCAGGACCAGGTAGATCACGAACACCGAAAGCAGGAGCAGCAGACCCATGCCCTGCAGCGAGCTCTGGAAGGCCTGCGCCGTGCCGCCGAAAGACGCATTGATCGTCGCCGGCACCTGCATGGTCGCCATCTCTTTGTTCACGTCGTCGATCGCCTGGGACAGGGCGACACCGGGACGCAGGTCGAAAGAGAAGGTCACGGACGGCAGCTGCCCCAGGTGGGTCACCGACAGCGGTCCCGTCGTGTAGGTGAGCCTGGCGAGGGAATCGAGTGGCACAAGGGCGCCGCTGGTCGAGCGCACGTAGAGCATTCCCAGCGCGGAAGGGTCCCGCTGGTAGCGAGGCTCGAGCTCGAGGATCACCCAGTACTGGTTCGTCGCGGTATAGATCGTCGACACCTGTGACGACCCGAATGCGAAATTGAGCGTGTTTTCGATCTGCTGCGGCGAGACGCCGAGCGCGGCGGCTTTTTCGCGGTCGATGTTCACGTTGACCTGGGGGCGCGCGATCTGCAGGTCGGAGGACACGTCGATGATGCCCGGCAGGGTGCGCAGCCTGGCCTCGATCCGGGGCGCCCATTGGTACAACTGCTCGGTGTTCGCCCCCTGGATCACGTACTGGTAGGGACTCTTGGTCAGCGCGCCTATCCGTATCGAAGGCACGTTCTGCACGAACGCCTTCATGCCGATGACTTTTGCCAGTTTCGGCCGCAATCCACGCACCACTTCGTCTGCGGGTTTGCGCTGCGCGTAGGGCTTCAGCGCTATCGTGATCCGCCCGCTGTTCATCGCCGGGTTGAAGTTGCTCGCACCGACGAATGACATGATCGCCTCGACGTTGGGATCGTTGCGCACGATGTCGGCCACCTGGCGCTGCAGCCCCACCATGCTCTCGAACGACGCGTCCTGCGGGCCCTCGGTGAATACGAACAGCTGGCCCGAGTCCTCGCTGGGCAGGAATCCCTTGGGCGCGCTCGAAAACAGCACACCGGTCGCGACGACGACGGCCAGGAACACGAGCATGGTGAACCGCTGGTGGGCGATGACCCAGCGCAGGGTGAAGCCGTAAAAATCCCGGAACGCGTCGAATCCGCGCTCGAAGGCCATGAACACCGGCCCGTGCCTTCGGTTCGGGTCGTGCGGCTTGAGGATGCGGCTGCACATCATCGGCGTGAGCGACAGCGACACGAAGCCTGAGATCAGCACCGCGACGATGATGACCACGGCGAATTCATGCAGCAGCCGGCCGAGGATCCCGCCCATGAAGAAGACGGGGATGAAGACCGCCGCCAGGGAGATGGTCATCGACAGGATGGTGAACGCGATCTCCCTGGAGCCGTCGAGCGTCGCCTGCATGACGGTCTTGCCCATTTCGATGTGCCTGCTGATGTTCTCGAGCATCACGATCGCATCGTCGACCACGAAACCCACGCAGAGGGTGAGCGCCATCAGCGAGATGTTGTCGATGCTGTACCCGAATACATGCATGAACGCGAAGGTTCCCACGATGGACATGGGCAATGCCACGCTCGGAATGACGGTCGCGGAAACGCTGCGCAGAAATATGAAGATCACCATCACCACGAGGGCCAGCGCCAGCAGCAGGGTGAATTCGACCTCCTCCACCGACGCCCTGATCATCACCGTGCGGTCATAGAGGATCTCGATTCCTATGGACGGCGGCACCTCGGCGCGAAAGGTCGGGAGAAGCCTCTTGACGGCGTCGACGACTTCGATGGTGTTCGTGCCGGGCTGGCGCTGGATCGCGAGGACGATGCCGCGCTTGTCCTTGAACCAGGCCGCGAGCTTGTCGCTCTGCACGCTGTCGATCACCGTGCCGATCTCGCCCAGCCGCACCGGCGAGCCGTTGCGGTAGGCAACGATGATCTTCTTGAAAGCGGCCGCATCGTAAAGCTGCCCGGTGGCCTGCACCGCAAACATGCGGTCCTTCCCGTACAGGGTTCCGGTGGGCAGGTTTACGTTGGACGTGGCCACTGCCTGCTGGACCTCATTCATGCTGACCCCGCGCGAGGCGAGCGCGCTCGGGTCCACCTGTACGCGAACCGCGTATTTTTGCTGACCGAACACCTGCACCTGCGCCACGCCTGTTATGGTGGAGATGCGCTGCGCGAGATAGGTCTCGGCGTACTCGTTGACGGTCGAAATCGGCAGCGTGTCGGAAGTGAGCGCCAGAAAGAACACGGGGAAATCGGCGGGATTGACCTTGCGGAACGATGGCGGCGTGGGCATCGCCGGGGGCAGGAGCCTGGCGGTTGCGGCGATCGCCGAATTGACGTCCTGGGCCGCAGCGTCGATGTCGCGGTCCAGGTTGAACTGGATCGTGATCGAGGTCGCGCCCTGCCCGCTGATCGAATTCATCGAGTCGATGCCGGCGATCGTGGAAAACTGCTTTTCCAGCACCGTCGCCACGGCCGACGCCATCGTTTCCGGGGCTGCGCCCGGCAGTTCCGCGGTCACCTGGATCGTCGGGTAGTCGATGCTGGGCAGCTGGCTCACCGGCAGCAGGCGGAACGCCGCGATGCCGAAAATGAGGATGCCGAACATGACGAGGATCGTCATTACGGGGCGGCGTACGAAGATTTCCGATAGATTCATGGTGCCGAAGCCGAGTCCTGGACGGTGACCTTGGCGCCCGGCGTCAGCCGCAGGGCGCCGCGCACCACGACCTTGTCGTCCCTGGCCACCGGGCCGGCGGCCAGCACGGCGATGTCGCCTTCGGTGCGGGTGACCACGACCTTGCGCATCTCGGCGGTCATGTCGGGCTTCACAACGTAAACGAACTGGCCGGCCGGGCCGGTTTGCAGCGCACGCGACGGCACCACGATCGCGTTCTCCTGGTCATAGAGCTTGACGCGAACGGTTACGAACTGGCCGGGCCACAGGGCCACGCCGGCGTTGTCGAAAACGGCCCGCACCTTGATGGTCCCGGTGGTCTGGTCGACCGCGTTGTCCAGAAAGGCGATGCGACCCGTGGCAAGTGGCTTGTCGGCGCCGGGCGCGGTGACTTCGACGGACAAGGGATTTTTTTTCATCAGGTCGCGCACCACCGGAAGCTGCTGCTCGGGGATCGCGAAATTGACGTAAACCGGCTTCACCTGGTTGATGACGACCAGCGCATTCGTGTCGTTCGCCTTGACCATGTTGCCGACCTGCAGCAGCGCACGGCCAACGTAGCCGTCGATCGGCGCGCGGATCACCGTGTACTCGATATTGAGCTTGGCGTTCTCGAGCATCGCCTGGCTGGCCCTCGAGGTGGCTTCCGCAGTCGCGGCGTTGGTGCGGAACTGCGCATACGCGTCCTTGGAGACGAAATTCTTGTCGAGCAGTTCCTGGTAGCGCCGCTCCTGCGCGGCTGCCTGGTCGCGGCTGGCGATGTCGCGCAACGCCTGGGCTTCCGATTGCTTGAGGGCGGCATCGAAAGGGCGCGGGTCGATGCGAAACAGGATCTCGCCCTTGCGGACCTCCTTGCCCTCCTGGAAATTGACCGCGACGATCTGCCCGTCGATGCGGGCCTTGAGTGCAACACTGGTGAAAGCCTCGACGTTGCCGATGGCCTGCACCATCACCGGGAGGGTCTGCTGGCTGGCGGCCATCACCATGACCGGAACAGTCCCGGATCCTTTGGCCGCCCCCTTCGCGGGCTGTTCCTTGGCGCGCGAATCCTTGACGATATAGGTCGCCGCACCCGCGGCAGCCAGCACGGCCACCAGCACTAGCGAGAAGAAAAAGCGCTTGCTCGGGCGAAAACCGGAGGCCATTGGGTCCCTGCGAAATAAAATTGCGCAAAAAGCGAAAAAACTACGGCAAAACGCGTTCCTTTGCAAAGAGCTCCGCAACCGTTTCGCGCTCTCTGACGAGATGGTCAGCCGCACCGTCGACCATCACCTCGGCCGCCCGCGGCCGCGAGTTGTAGTTGGAGCTCATCGCCATTGCGTAGGCCCCGGCAGACATGACTGCAAGCAAATCGCCTGCCACTGCAGCCAGCTTTCGATCATGGGCGAGGAAATCCGCCGTCTCGCACACCGGCCCCACGACATCGTAAACAGTGCCCGGACCCCCAGTCTTCCGCACGGGCAGAACTTCGTGCCATGCATTGTAGAGCGCGGGACGGATCAGGTCGTTCATGGCCGCATCGACGACGAGGAAATTCTTCGCCTCGCCGTGCTTGACCAGGCCGATCCTTGTCAGGAGCACCCCGGCGTTGCCCACCAGGGAGCGGCCCGGGTCGACGATCAGGGTTTCTTTGCGGCCCGCGAGCATTCCGAGCGCGCCATCGAGGAACGCGGCAACCGGCTCGAGCCGCTCCTCCCTGTAGCGGATCCCAATGCCCCCGCCGAGATCAATGTGCCCAAGGGCAATGCCGGCATTTTCCAGGCGCTGGACGAGCACCAGCAAGCGCTCGGCGGCAGCGACAAAAGGTCCCGCAGTCGTCAGTTGGGAGCCGATATGGCAGCCGATACCCACGAGTTTGATATGGGGCCTTCGCGCGGCGTCCCGATAGAGGGCTTCGGCCTCGGCATAGGCAACGCCGAACTTGTTCTGCTTGAGGCCGGTGGAGATATAGGGGTGCGTGCGTGCATCGACGTCCGGATTGACGCGAAATGCAACCGGGGCCACCTTTCCAAGCCGGCTCGCGACGGCGTCCACATGCTCGAGCTCCGTGCCGGATTCGACATTGAGGCTCAGAATCCCCGCCTCCAGCGCCTGGGCGATTTCGTCCTCGGTCTTGCCTACCCCCGAAAACACGACCTTGCGCGGATCACCACCGGCGGCGATGACGCGGCTGAGCTCACCGCCCGAAACGATGTCAAAGCCCGCGCCGAGCCGGCTCATGACGCCGAGCACCGCCAGGTTCGGGTTTGCCTTGACCGAAAAGGCGATCAGCGCCGGCCGTCCGGCGAGTGCGTCGCGATACTCGCGGTACGCCGCCTCGATTGCGCCACGCGAATACACGTAGCAGGGTGTGCCGTGCCGGAGCGCAATCTCGTCCAGTGCGACCCCCTCGGCATGCAGGCTGCCGTTGCGATATTCGAATCCCATGAGCGGTCTTTAGTCCTGCTTTTCCGGATCCGCCGCGGAGTCGGCCGGATAAGGTACCGGCTTGGGAGTCGCGGGCTTGGGGATTTTCACGCCTGCCGGCGGCTTGTCCCGCAGATAGAGCGTTCCCTTCTGGCCACAGGCGGCAAGCAGCCCGATCGACAGCACCGCCATGAGCGCCGTAATGGAAAAACGCGAAAAGCGCATGAGTGGACGTAAAATCATGATCCTAGCATGACCCATCACACCCAATGACCCGCGCAGCCATGACCGACTCCGAGTTCGAACGGCTGGCTTCGGAGACCATGGCCGGCATCGAGGCGGCCGTGGAGGCCGCGGCCGGCGCTGCAGGACTGGACGTGGACCTGCAGATGAAGCCGGGCGGCGTGCTCGAACTGGAATTCGAGAACGGAACCAAAATGATCATCAATCGCCAGAGCGCCGCGCGCGAACTCTGGGTGGCGGCGAAATCCGGCGGATTCCACTTCCTCTATGACGGCCTTCGATGGGTCGACACGCGCGACGGTGGCGAGCTCTTTGCCGCGCTCTCCCGCCTGGTTGGCGCGCAAAGCGGCGGTGCGGTGATTCTCGCGCCCCGCTAGCCTTCCTGTCCGGCTCCGGCGGTGATTCCGGCCGGGGTGTCCCTGTTTTTCAGCCCGCCCATCGAGGGAAGCGGCTTGAATTCGGGCGTCTCTCCAGGCGATAAGGGAGGCGGAGGCGGACGCTCGCGTTCCGGCGGAGGCGGCAGCGATTCCTTGTAGAAGAATTCCTGGTGACCGCCGCTGCCTTCGGAGTCGACTTTGTAATTCACCACGCCTTCCGGCGCCGAACGTGCAACTTCCGGCACCCCCTTGAGCGCTTTCTCCATGTAGCCGATCCAGATCGGCAGAGCGACCGCGCCGCCGGTCTCGTTGCGCCCAAGCGTGCGCGGCTGGTCGAATCCGATCCACGCGATGCCGACCAGTGCCGGCGAGTAGCCGCAGAACCAGGCGTCGAGGAAGTCGTTGGTCGTCCCGGTTTTGCCGGCGAGATCCTTGCGGCCCAGCTTCGAGGCGCGCGCCGCGGTCCCGTAGCGCGTCACGTCCTGCAGCATGCTGTCCATGATGAACGCATTGCGGGCGTCGACAACGCGCAGCGACTCGTCCCCGGCGTGCTGGGGATTGGCCGTCCCCAGGCTGTTGCCGCGATCGTCGACGATGCGCTGGATGTAATACGGCTGGATCAGGTAGCCGCTGTTGGCAAACACCGAATAGGCGCGGGCCATCTGCCAAAGCGTCACCGAGCCCGCGCCGAGGGCCATGGTCAGGTAAGGAGGGTGCTTGTCGGCTTCAAAACCGAAGCGGGTGACGTAGTCCTGGGCGTACTTCGTGCCGATCGCCTTCAGGATGCGGATCGACACCATGTTCTTGGATTTCGCGAGCGCCGTGCGCATGCGCATCGGGCCCTCGTACTTGCCGTCGTAGTTCTTCGGCTCCCAGCGCTGGCTGCCGGTGACATCGGCTTCGACCACGATCGGCTCGTCAGGGATGACCGTGGCGGGCGTGAATCCCTTCTCGAGGGACGCCGAATAGATGAACGGCTTGAACGACGAACCCGGCTGGCGCCACGCCTGGGTGACATGGTTGAACTTGCTGCGGTTGTAGTCGAAGCCACCCACCAGCGCATGGATCGAGCCGTCGTTCGGGTCGACGGATACAAAGGCCGATTCCGCCTCGGGCAGCTGGACGATCTGCCAGACTTTCCTGTCGTCCTTCTGCACGCGGATGATCGAGCCGCGGCGCACTTTCTTCTGCGGCATTGCCTTGTCGTCCAGCGCCCGGGCGACGAACTTGAGGCCGTCGCCGGCAATGGACACGGATTCGCCCGTGCGGGTGACAGCGCGAACCTCTTTTGCGCTTGCCGCGATGACCACCGCGGCCAGCATGTCGTCATTGTCGCTGTGGTCGGACAAGGCCTCGTCATAGTCCTCCTCGTCCGCATTGTCGGCGAGTTCGACGAAAGCTTCCGGCCCGCGATAGCCGTGGCGCCGGTCGTAATCGAGGACGCCGCGCCGCAGCGACGCGTAAGCGGCTTCCTGATCGGCCTTGCGAATCGTCGTGTACACCCGGAAACCCCGCGTGTACACGTCGTCCGGGTACTGCTCCTGGACCGCCTGGCGCACCATTTCGGCGACGTGCTCGGCATGCAGCGCGAACTCGTTCAAGTCGCGCTTCACACTCATCGGCGCCTTCGCCGCCTCGTCATATTGCGGCTCGGTCACGTGCCCGAGTTCCCTCATGCGCCGCAGCACGTAGAGTTGGCGCTGCTTGGCACGCTGCGGATTGACCACCGGGTTGTAGGTGGAAGGCGCCTTGGGCAGCCCTGCCAGCATCGCCGATTCGGCGAGGGTCAGCTTGTCGAGGGACTTGCCGAAATAGATCTGCGCCGCGGCGGCGAATCCGTACGCGCGCTGGCCGAGGTAAATCTGGTTGACGTAAAGCTCGAGGATCTGGTCTTTTTCAAGGCTGTGCTCGATCTTGAAGGCGAGCATGGCCTCATAGAGTTTTCGCGTGAGCGTTTTCTCGGAAGACAGGAAAAAATTGCGCGCGACCTGCATCGTGATCGTGCTCGCGCCCTGCCTGCGGCCGCCGGAAGTGAGGTTGGACACCGCGGCTCGCATGACCCCTTGGTAGTCGATGCCGGCGTGCTGATAGAAGCGCTCATCCTCGGCAGCCAGGATCGAGCGCTTGAGGATCTCGGGCACCTCGGCTATTTTCACCACGGCACGCCGCTCTTCGCCGAATTCCCCGATCAATACCCCTTCGGCGGAGTACACGCGCAACGGGATTTTGGGCTGGTAGTCGGTGAGAACTTCAAGCGAAGGCAGGTTCGGCCAGGCAAGCACGATGACCAGACCGACTGCACAGGCGCCTATTGCTGCAATGCCCGCAAGCAATGCCAGCGGAAAGGCCAAAAAACGGAGCCACATCAATGTGATCGGTAGCCGCCTGGAGGGCGGTTGCACAGGGTAGGAGACCGGGGCATTATAAGCCCAGCCCAACCGTGAAGAATTTACTTTACAGGTAGGGGGCTTGTTGCTAGCATTTCATGTAAATTATACGTATTGCGCCTAAGCGGCCATTGCGGAAGGATATTCCCCTTGCAACTCGATATCTTCAAACCGAAGGCGCCGCCCTTGTTCGGGCTGGACATCAGCTCATCGTCGGTGAAGATGCTGGAGATCGTGGACGCCGGAAAAGGCGCCTACCGCGTGGAGCGCTACGCCATCGAACCCCTGCCGCGCGATGCGGTCGCCGACGGCAATATCAACAATCTCGAAGCGGTATCCGAGGCCGTCAAGCGCGGCTGGAAACGGCTCGCCACGCGCACCAAACACGTTGCGATGGCGGTGCCCTCCGGCGCTGTAATTACGAAGAAAATCATCGTTCAGGCCGGGTTGCGCGAACAGGAAATCGAGCTTCAGGTCGAGACCGAGGCCAACCAGTACATCCCGTTCGCGCTCGAGGAGGTCAACCTCGACTTCCAGGTGGTGGGGCCTTCGCCTTCCGGCCCCGGCGAGGAAGAGGTGCTGATCGCCGCCACGCGCAAGGAAAAGGTCGAGGATCGCATCGCGGTCGCGGAGTCCGCCGGCCTCAAGGCGTCGGTCATGGATGTGGAGTCCTACGCGCAGCAGTCCGCCCTGTTGCTGGTGTGCAATGCCCTGCCGGGCGGCGGCAAGGACCAGAACATCGCGGTCGTTGACATAGGCGCGAACGTGATGAGCGTAAGTGTCCTGCGCAACGACCAGTCGGTTTACTCACGCGAGCAGCCTTTCGGCGGCAACCAGCTTACTGCCGACATCCAGAATCGCTACGGCATGAGCATGGAGGAGGCCGAGAACGCCAAGCGCTCGGGCGGCCTGCCGGACGATTTCGAAACCGAAGTGCTGCGCCCGTTCATGGACAACCTGTCCATGGAAGTGCAGCGCGCGCGGCAGTTCTTCTTCACCTCGACCCAGTTCAGCAGCGTCGACCACATCCTGCTCGCCGGCGGTTCGGCCGTGATCGCGGGTCTCGACGAAATCGTGAATACGCGCACCCAGGTGAACACGATGGTCGCCAATCCGTTCGCAACCATGGAGACATCGCCGCGCATCCAGCTCAAAAAGCTGATGCTCGATGCGCCCTCCCTGATCGTGGCGTGCGGCCTCGCCATGCGGCGGTTCGATCCGTGACCCGCATCAACCTCCTGCCGCACCGCGAAGAGCGCAGGAAGGCGGGGCGCAAGCATTTCGTCGTTGTCGCGGCGATGACCGCGGTGCTCGGGGGCGCGGTCGTCCTGCTCGTGCACGGTTTTTACGCCACGAAGCTGAGCGAGCAGGTCAGCCGCAACGATTTCCTCAAGAAGGAAACCGAGAAGCTCGACAAGGACATCGAGGAAATCAAGAAGCTGAAGGACGAAATCGCCGCCCTGCTGTCCAGAAAACAGGTGATCGAAACCCTGCAGGCCGACCGGGCGCAGACGGTCTACCTGCTCGATCAACTTGTCAAGCAAATGCCCGAAGGCGTATACCTGCGCAGCATCACCCAGAAGGGGTTGCGCGTAAGCCTGGTGGGCTATGCCCAATCGAACGCGCGGGTATCCACGCTGATGCGCAATATCGAAGCTTCCCCGTGGCTCGAAGCGCCAAAACTCAACGAGATCAGGGCCACCACGGTCAACAACAAGCGGGTGTCCGAATTCGCTCTCGATCTTTCGCTCAAGCGCACCCAGCCAAGCGCTGAAAGCACCAAGGGCGCCGCCAAACCGCCGGCGGCGGCGCCGGTCCCCGCGGCGAAACCAGGCTAATCGATGGCCATCAACATCAACAAGTTCGTCGAGGATTTCAAGTACCTCGATCCAAAGGATCCGGGCACCTGGCCGGCCATTCCGAAGCTGGTTGCCCTCATCGTCGTCCTCGGTGCCATCCTGGTCGGCGCTTATTTTCTCGACTGGCAGGGCCAGATCGAGGACCTCGAGAAAGGCAAGACCGAGGAAGCCAGGCTGAAGGACGACTACCTCGCCAAGAAGAAGACATCGATCAACCTGGATCTGCACAAGCAGCAGCTGCGCGAGATCGACCAGTCGTTCGGCGCGCTGCTCAAACAGCTTCCGAACCGCGCGCAGATGGACGCCTTGCTGGTGGACATCAACCAGGCGGGCCTCGGGCGCGGACTGCAGTTCGAGCTCTTCAAGCCGGCCGCCAGCGAATCGGCCAAGGAGTTCTATTCCGAGCTCCCGATCCAGGTTCGCGTCGTGGGGAACTATCACGACATGGGCGCCTTCGCGAGCGACCTGGGGCAGCTTTCGCGCATCGTGACGCTCAATGACGTGACGATAACGGCAATCAAAGACAACCAGCTTCAGATGGATGCGACCGCGCGCACGTTCCGCTATCTGGACGACGAAGAAGTCTCCGCGCAGCGCAAATCGGCAAAGGCCGCCAAGGCGCCGGCGAAGAAATGAAGCGCCGCCACGCAAAAGCCGTATTCGCCACCGCGGCATCGCTTGCGATCGCTGCGTGCGGAGGCGAGCAGTACGGCGATCTGAAGCAGGAGCTCGCCACGCTCACCAAAGACCTGCGCGGCAAGGTTGACCCGCTGCCGCAGGTAAAGCCCTATGAGCCGGTGCCGTACAAGGCGTTCGACGAGGTCGATCCATTCAAGCCCGGGCGCATCGACGTGGTCGCCTCCGGCGCCGTGATGGCGAACGCCAAGGGCACCAGGCCGGACGTGAACCGGCCGAAGGAGCCGCTCGAGGCGTTTCCGCTCGAGACGCTCAGGATGGTCGGAACGCTCAGCCAGGACAAGGAAACCTTCGGCCTGGTCAGGGCCGGCCCGAACCTTTTCCGCGTCAAGAAGGGCAACTACATGGGACTGAACTTTGGCGTGATCACGGGCATCGACGAGAACGAAATCAAGCTGAAGGAACTCGTGCAGGACGGCGGCGGAGACTGGGTAGAACGCGTCAGCTCGCTGCAACTGGTGGAGGCACAACGATGAACAACCTGAATTTTTCCGCGCGGGCCCGGTGCGCGCTTTTTGCGGCCGCTCTGTGGCTGTCCGGCACCGGCGCGGCCCTCGCACAGGCGAACAGCATCGAGACGTTCAATGTCACCCAGCAGGGCGGCAAGATCACGGTGCGCGTGCAGACCAAGCAGCCGCTCAAAGGCATGCCGCCCAGCTTCACGGTCGCAAGCCCGGCGCGGATCGCCTTCGATTTCGCGGGCACCACGAACAACCTCGGCCGTAATTCGCAGGAGATCGGGGAGGGCGAGCTGCGCAGCATGAATCTGGTGCAGGGCGCCGACAAGACCCGCCTGGTGCTCAATCTGCGCCGCTCAGTGGCGCACGAAGTGGTCGTCGACGGCAATAACCTGATCATCACGCTCGCGGCGCTGCCACCCTCAGCCAGCGGCGGCGTCGCCCATTTCGCCGAGGGCAGGGCCGACTCGAAGCATGCGATACGCGACATCGACTTCCGCCGCGGGCGCGCTGGCGAAGGCCGCATCGTCGTCGACCTGTCGGACGCTTCCACCGGGATCGACATCCGCCAGCAGGGACAGAACATCATTGTCGAATTCGTCAAGACCGCACTGCCCGAGAACCTCCGCAAGCGCCTGGACGTGGTGGATTTCTCCACGCCGGTGCAGACCGTCAACACCTTTGCGCAGGGCGAAAACGTGCGCATGGTGATCGAGCCCAAGGGACAGTGGGAACACAACGCCTACCAGACCGACACCCAGTTCGTGATTGAAGTGAAACCCCTGAGCGCGACGGCGGTCGCGGCGCGCAACCAGTACACCGGCGAGAAGCTTTCGCTGAACTTCCAGAACGTCGAGGTGCGCTCCGTGCTGAACGTGATCGCCGATTTCACGGACCTCAACATCATCACCAGCGACACCGTGACCGGCAACATCACGCTGCGCCTCAAGGATGTGCCCTGGGATCAGGCGCTGGACATCATCCTTCAGACGCGTGGCCTGGACATGCGCAAGAACGGCAATGTCATCTGGGTAGCCCCGCGCGACGAGCTCGCCACCCGCGAGAAGCTCGCGCTCGAGGCACGCCAGCAGATCGGCGAACTCGAGGCCACCCGTACCGAGTCGTTCCAGATGAATTACCAGAAAGCCGCCGACGTGCAAAGGCTGCTTGCCGACAAAACCCAGCCGATCCTGTCCAAGCGGGGCAGCGCGGTGGTCGATGCAAGAACCAACACCCTGTTCGTGCAGGACACGCCCAGCCGGCTCGAGGAAGTCAGAAAACTGATTGCAAAGATCGACGTTGCGGTGCGCCAGGTCGTGATCGAAGCGCGAATCGTGATTGCCGACGACAGTTTTTCGAAGAATCTCGGCGCGCGCCTCGGCTACAACAGTGTCGGCTCGAAGTTCCCGAACAACCAGACGCTCAACGTCGGTGGTCCCCTCGAGAGCCTGGCGGCCAGCCCGTCAATCGCGTCCGCCGCTTCGCCCTCGTCGCAAAACGTTTTGCTGCCGGCAACCGGTCTGAATGGATTCAGCCCCGGGGCATTCTCGTTGTTGCTCTTCAACAGCGCTTTCACACGGGTGATCTCGGCCGAAATCACGGCGATGGAAGCAGACGGCAAAGGCAAGACGGTGGCCAGTCCCCGCGTGCTCACTGCCGACGGCGTTGAGGCGCTCATCGAGCAGGGCACGGAAATCCCCTACCAACAGGCGTCTTCCTCGGGTGCGACCGCGGTGGCCTTTCGCAAGGCCAACCTTTCGCTCAAGGTGAAGCCGCAGATCACGCCTGAGGGCAACGTGATCATGGACCTGGACGTCAACAAGGACGAGCCGGGGGCGACCACCACGGCGGGGGTCCAGATCAACACCAAGCATGTGAGAACCGCGGTCCTGGTCGAAAACGGCGGCACTGTAGTGATCGGGGGGATCTACGAGGAAACCCAGCGACAGGACCTGACGCGGGTGCCGTTCTTTGGCGAGCTTCCCTACATCGGATTCTTTTTCCGAAACAACCAGCGCTCCACGCGCAAGACCGAGCTGCTGATTTTCATCACGCCGCGCGTCGTGAGCGAGCGGCTGACGGTACGTTAGGATTTTTGCCGCACGTCAGGCCTTGTGACTTGAGGCCGGGCTCGCCCGGCCTCTGTTTTTTTGTGCCTCGCCCGACGGTTACAATATTGCCGTGAAGGACGCGGGCAATATTTTCCTCGTAGGCATGATGGGCGCGGGCAAGACCACGGTCGCGCGCCTTCTCGCCGGACGCCTGAACCGCATCTTCATCGACTCGGACCTCGAACTCGAGACACGCTGCGGGGTCAAGGTGCCCGTGATCTTCGAAATCGAGGGGGAAGACGGGTTCCGCAACCGCGAGGCCGCCATCCTGGACGAACTCACCTCGCGCAGGGGCGTGATTCTCGCCACTGGCGGCGGCGCCGTCCTTCGGGAGGAGAACCGCCAACGCCTGGCCGCAAGGGGCGTGGTGATCTATCTACGGGCGCAACCCCACGACCTATACATGCGCACCCGGCACGACAAGAACCGGCCTCTGCTGGCCACGCCCGATCCGCAAAAGCGCCTCGAGGAGCTGTTCGGTCAACGCGACCCGCTGTATCGGGAAGTCGCCGACCTGGTCATCGACACGGGGCGGCAGGGCGTGCAGATCCTGGTCAAGCAGATCCTCGCAACGCTGGCGGAGCGATGGCAAGTATTCGCGTAGCGCTCGGGGAGCGCTCTTACGCGATCGAAGTCGGCGCCGGATTGATCGACGATCCCGCCCGCTATGCGCATCACGTCGCAGGGCGCACGGCTGCGCTTGTGACCAGCGATGTGATTGCACCCCTTTACCGCGACCGCGTAGCGAAGGCGTTGCGCAGCGCCGGCGCAGACGTAGTCGAAGTCATTTTGCCGGACGGCGAGGAGCACAAGACCTGGTCCACGCTGAACCTCGTGTTCGATGCGCTTCTTGCAGCGCACTGCGACCGGCGGACCACGATCGTTGCGCTGGGCGGGGGCGTGGTTGGCGACATTGCCGGCTTTGCCGCGGCGGTCTACCAGCGCGGCGTGCCGTTCCTGCAGGTGCCCACGACACTGCTTGCGCAAGTGGACTCGTCGGTCGAGGGCAAGACCGCAATCAATCATCCGCTGGGAAAGAACATGGTTGGCGCTTTCCACCAGCCCGGAGCGGTCATTGCAGATGTATCGACGCTCGAGACCCTGCCGATGCGCGAGTTGCGCGCAGGCCTGGCGGAAGTCATCAAGCACGGCATCATCCGCGACCCGAAGTTCTTTGCGTGGATCGAGACGAATCTCGACCGCCTGCTCGCGCGCGACGTCGAGGCGCTTACGCATGCGGTGGTACGCAGCTGCCAGATCAAGGCTGAAGTGGTCGGCGCGGACGAACGCGAGTCTGGTGTTCGCGCCATCCTGAATTTTGGCCACACGTTCGCGCATGCGATCGAGTCGGGCCTGGGCTATGGAAAGTGGGTGCACGGCGAGGCCGTGGCTGCCGGCATGGTCATGGCCGCCGACTTGTCGGCCCGCTCGGGAATGCTCCCGAAAACCGAGGCGGACCGCATCCGCTGCCTGATTGCGCGTGCCGGACTGCCGGTGGCGGGGCCAGCGTCGCTTGCGCCGGAGCGCTATCTCGACCTGATGGCGCTCGACAAGAAAGCCTCCCGCGGCAAGATCCGCTTCATCCTGCTGGCAGAGCCCGGTTCCGCGATTCTGCGCGGGGACCTGCCCGAAGCGCTCGTGCGCCAGACCCTGCTGGCTTGCACGGCTGCCTAGCGGCTTGCCGCGACTGCTAGCCTAAGCCCTTGAAGCCGCAGGCTTCCAAGGGTATATTCGTCAGTTCGCCCATAATTTTGTGCGGGGCCGCAAACAGTCGCCGGCCCCCGTCCGATCCAGAGGTCAACTTGGCACACCCTCTTCCGCTCGCGCTTCCCCCTGGACCACAAGGCTTGTACAACCCGGCCAACGAACATGACGCCTGCGGCGTCGGCTTTGTGGCGAACATCTAGGGCGCGAAAAGTCACGCCATCGTCGAGCAGGGCCTGACGATCCTCAAGAACCTCACCCACCGCGGTGCGGTCGGGGCGGACCCGCTGGCCGGCGATGGCGCAGGGATTCTCGTGCAGATCCCCGATCAGTTCTTTCGCGAAGAAATGGCGCTGCAGGACGTGTTCCTGCCGCCAGTCGGGGAGTACGGCGTCGGCATGGTGTTTCTGCCCCAGGAACCGGCGTCGCGCTTGGCGTGCGAGTACGAAATCGAGCGCGCGATCAAGGACGAGGGCCAGGTGCTCCTTGGATGGCGTGACGTGCCGTGCGACAACTCCGGCCTTGGCCACTCGGTAAAGAGGATCGAGCCTGCCATCCGCCAGGTCTTCATCGGCCGCGGCGCGGGCGTGACCGTCACCGATGCGCTGGAGAGGAAGCTCTACATCATCCGCAAGTCGTCGGGTCACGCGATCCAGGCACTGAACCTCCTGCATGGCAAAGAGTTCTACGTGCCGTCGATGTCGGCGCGCACCGTCGTGTACAAGGGCATGCTGCTCGCCGGGCAGGTCGGCGCGTACTACAAGGATCTGCAGGATGCGCGCTGCGTGTCGGCGCTGGCGCTCGTGCACCAGCGGTTTTCCACCAACACTTTCCCGACCTGGGACCTCGCGCACCCGTTCCGCCTGATTGCGCATAACGGAGAGATCAATACCCTGCGCGGCAACGTGAACTGGATCCGCGCGCGCCAGGGCGCAATTTCCTCGCCGATATTGGGCCGCGATCTCGCCAAGCTCTGGCCGCTGATCTATGACGGCCAGTCGGATTCGGCTTCGTTCGACAATGCCCTGGAGCTGTTGTTCATGTCGGGCTACTCGATCGCGCATTCGGTCATGATGATGATTCCCGAAGCGTGGGAAGGCCACACTCTGATGGACCCGAGCCGGCGCGCGTTCTACGAGTATCACGCGGCGATGATGGAGCCCTGGGACGGCCCGGCGGCGATTGCGTTCACCGACGGGCGCCAGATCGGCGCGACACTCGACAGGAACGGATTGCGGCCCGCACGCTACATCGTCACCGACGACGATCTCGTGATCATGGGGTCCGAATGCGGTTGTCTTCCGATTCCGGAGGAGAAAATCGTCAAGAAATGGCGGCTGCAACCGGGCAAAATGTTCCTGGTCGATCTCGAGAAGGGCCGCATCATCGACGACAAGGAGCTGAAGGACACGCTCGCCGCGGCCAAACCCTATCGTGAATGGATCGAGCGCATCAGGATTCGTCTCGACGATGTAGAGACCGACAAGCAGCAGCCCGAGCGTTCCTCGGTCGCGCTGCTGGACCGCCAGCAGGCGTTTGCCTACACGCAGGAAGACCTCAAGTTCATCATGGCGCCGATGGCCGCCAATGGCGAGGAGCCGGTGGGCTCGATGGGCAACGATTCGCCACTCGCGGTGCTGTCGAACAAATCGAAGACGCTGTACCACTACTTCAAGCAGCTTTTCGCGCAGGTCACCAATCCGCCGATCGACCCGATCCGGGAAGAGCTCGTAACGTCGCTCGTCTCGTTCATCGGGCCCAAGCCCAACCTGCTCGGGATCGACGAGACGAATCCGCCGATCCGGCTCGAAGTCGCGCACCCCGTGCTCGACTTCTACGAGATGGAGAAGATCCGCCATATCGAGCGCTATACCGACGGCAAGTTCCGCTCGCTGGAACTGGATGTCTGCTATCCGGCCGCGTGGGGGAAGGAAGCGATCGAGGCGCGCCTTGCGTCGCTTGCCGCGCAGGCGGAGGACGCCGTCCGCTCGGGGTTCTCCATCATCATCATCTCCGACCGCAGGGTGGACGCAGAGCACGTCGCTATTCCGGCGCTGCTTGCGCTGTCCGCGATCCACCAGCACCTCACGAACAAAGGCCTGCGCACCAGCGCCGGGCTGGTGGTGGAAACCGGCTCCGCGCGCGGAGTTCATCATTTCGCGCTGCTTGGCGGGTACGGCGCCGAGGCCGTTCACCCGTATCTTGCGATGGAAACGCTCCTTGCGATCCACAACGGCTCCGGCGACCCGAAAGCCGGCTATAAGGCGATCAAGAACTACGTCAAGGCGATCGGCAAGGGATTGCGCAAGGTGATGTCAAAGATGGGCATCTCCACCTATATGTCGTACACAGGCGCGCAGATTTTCGAGGCCGTCGGCCTCGCCCGCGCGCTAGTCGACAAGTATTTCACCGGTACCGCGTCGCATGTGGAGGGGATCGGCGTGTTCGAAGTCGCCGAGGAGGCGATCCGCGTGCACAACGCCGCGTTCGGCCACGATCCTGTTCTCGCCAACGCGCTCGATGCCGGCGGCGAGTACGCGTTCAGGGTGCGGGGAGAGGAGCACATGTGGACGCCCGATGCGGTTGCGAAGCTGCAGCACTCGGCGCGCAACAATTCGGCCCAGACCTACAAGGAATACGCGCAGATCATCAACGACCAGTCGCGCCGGCACATGACGTTCCGGGGCCTGTTCGAGTTCAGGGTGGATCCGGCGAAAAGCGTGCCGATCGAAGAAGTCGAGCCGGCCACCGAGATCGTCAAGCGCTTCGCCACCGGCGCGATGTCGCTCGGTTCGATCTCCACCGAAGCGCATACCACGCTTGCCGTCGCGATGAACCGCATCGGCGGCAAATCGAACACCGGCGAAGG
>JANMXB010000296.1:0-2694 GCA_031380765.1 Pseudomonadota bacterium
ATCCGGCTCGCCCCCGGGCCACACGTGCCCTGCTCCAGTGATCTTCCACAACAGCACCTCCGCGCGACAACGCGGATAGGCAAACAGCGTTGCGGTGTGGCCCTGCCACTCTTTCTTCTCCCCCGCCTGCATTGGCGTTGCGCAGCCGTTGGCCTGCGCCCATCCGGCGAGCCCGACTTCGACAGCAAGATGCATCACGCGCGTGTTGGTCATCGGGAAAGGGGGTCCGAGGCCGCCGGCATAGATCGCGCGAGGGTCATCCACGCTGTGGATATGCATGACCGGCACCGAGCGCGCGGTGGGGAAGTGCTCCACGGCGATCGTCCCCGCCACCGGCGCGATGGCCGCGACGCGATCGGACAATTCGGCGGCCAGGCGGTAAGCCATCATCGCGCCGTTGGAAAGGCCGGTGGCATACACGCGCGCAGGATCGTACGCCTGGCGGCGCGCAATGTCGGCAAGCAGCCGGCGCACGAAGCCGACGTCGTCCACCTGGTCGCGCACCGCGCTGCCGCAGCAGCCGCCCGCGTTCCAGGTCTCGAACTTGCCCTCGAAAGGACCGGTGCCCTCGGGATAGGCGACCAGGAAGCCTTCGCGATCGGCGACCGGATCCATGCGCACGTATTTCTGGTGCGCCGGCGCGTTGCCGCCCCCGCCATGGAAGTTGAGGACGAGCGCCGGCTTCGCGTCGAGCTTCGCGGGCACATGCAGGATGTACGCCCTGTCCCCGAAGCTGATGGCGTGATCGCCGGCCGGCAGGGCGCGGGCGGCGGGCGCAAAGAGCAGCGCGCCTGCCAGCAATCCTGCCGTAAGCAAGACTACATTTGTTCCCAGTATTCGGATGGGTCCACCTGTGCGTCGATGACGGTGAAGCGCCGCGCCGCGACCGCTTCGGAAAGGGCCTGGCCGAACGCCGCCACGGTGGCGACGCGCACGCCCTTGGCGCCGAAGCCTTCGGCGATTTTTGCAAAATCGGGCGACTTGAAATCGGTGGCGCGCGGCGACATGTTCATTTTCGATTGCTTGAGTTTGATGAGTGCAAGCGCATCGTCGTTCAGCACCACCACCACGATCGGCAGCCCGCGCTCGGCGGCCAGCGCGAGCTCGCCCTGCGTCATCAGCATGCAGCCATCGCCGAGCATCGCCACGACGGGCCGTCCGGGATGCACGAGCTGCGCCGCGATCGCAGCGGGCACCGCGTAGCCCATGCAGCCCAGGCCGTTCGATTGCATGAGCTGGCCCGGCGTCCGGCACTGGAGGACGTGGTTGGCGAGGATGCGATGGGCGCCCACGTCGACGGTCATGATCCAGTCGTCCCGCGCCTGGTCGCTGACGGTCTTGAACAGCGCCGCGGGGCTGATGCCCCTGGCGGGCGTCCGCGGCCGCACGATGTGCGCCACTTTCGAGCGCAAGGCGGCAAATCTTTCCGCGCGCCATGCGTTTGCCGCCATCGATGCCGGCATGAGCTGCGCGAGGATCGCAGGCACGTCCCCGAGCGCCTCGTCGCCCACCGGAAAGATCCGGTGGTTGAGCGCCGCCCAGTCGATGCTCACCACCGGCAACGACTGCGGCCACGCATCCAGCCAAGCGTCGCGCAGCTCGATCGGATCGAACCCGACCAGCACGATGCAGTCGGCCTCGTTGATCAGCGCGAGGTTCTCGGCATCGACCACCGGCGAGAGGCCCACGCTGCCAAGGCAAAGCGGGTGGGTGTCGCCAGTGATGCCTTTCGCCTTGTAGGTGGTAAAGAAGGGCAGGTTCCAGGCTGCGATGAATTTTTTGAAGGCCGCTGGGGTCTCGGCGAGGAGCGCGCCGCGGCCGGCAAGCGCGACCGGCCGCTTCGCCGCGGCGATTTTTGCGCGCAGAGCGGCAGCCGAGGCGCCCTCAAGGACAGTGAGGGCGCGCTGCGCCGGCCGCTTCGGTTCCTCATCCGTGGCGGCATCGCGGTTGTAATCCGCCGGCACGTTGAGGAACACCGGGCCGGCCGGATAGGCAAGCGCGATGTCGAGGGCTTTGGCGAGCTGCTGCGCGGCCCGCCTGGGATTGAGGTTCTCGGCGTACTTGGTCACCGGCCGGGCGAGGGCCACGTGGTCGAACACCTGGTGGTTGTAAACGCCCATCTGCCTGGTCGCCATCTCCCCGCACAGCACCGCGATCGCAGAGCGTTCCTGCATCGCCCCCGCAATACCCGACATCGCGTTGGAGATGCCGGGGCCGAGCGCCGGGATCAGCACCGCTGGCCGGCCGGTGAGCTGGTAGACCGCGTCGGCCATGAACGCGCACGAAGGCTCGCTCTTGCCCAGCACGAACTCGATGCCCGCCTCTTCGCAGGCGCGCACGGTTTCCAGGACGTCGTTGCCGGGAATGCCGAACGCCCATTGGGCGCCGTAGGCTTTCAGCGTGGCGGCGACGGAATCGGCGACCTTCATTCGGCGATTTTCATTTGGTGAACACCAAGGGCAGCGTGCGCGTGGCGAGGACCGCCTGCCCGGCGATGCGATCGTTCTCGACCCGTCCCGTGAACGAAAAGGGCGTGCCGCCGAGGGTGCCTGAAAAACTCACCTGACGGCCCTCGAGCTTTGCCTGCCTGACGTCGAGTCTCGTGCCGCTGCGATCTAGCGCGACTTCGATTTCCTGGAAATTCTGGTCCACCTGGAGCCGCCAGTCGCCCCCGGGAGAAGAAGCGCGCCAGGC
>JANMXB010000318.1:0-3255 GCA_031380765.1 Pseudomonadota bacterium
GCGTCTCCGAGAAGGACATTACGCTGTTTTCCCGCCAGCTCGCGACGATGATGAAAGCCGGTGTGCCGCTGCTCCAGGCGTTCGACATCGTGGGCAAGGGCGCGTCGAACCCCGCGGTCACCAAGCTGCTCATGGAAGTGAAGTTGGAAGTCGAGACCGGCTCGCCGCTCGCCGCGGCTTTCCGCAAGTACCCCAAATACTTCGACCCGTTGTTCTGCAACCTCGTCGCCGCCGGCGAACAGGCCGGCATTCTCGAAACCCTGCTCGATCGCCTTGCGACCTACAAGGAAAAGACCCTTGCCATCAAGTCGAAGATCAAGGCGGCCCTCTTCTATCCGATAGCGATCATCGTCGTGGCTTTCGTGATCACGGCGGTGATCATGATCTTCGTGATCCCGGCGTTCAAGACGGTGTTCGCCAACTTCGGCGCGGACCTTCCCGCGCCGACCCTGGTCGTGCTCGCCATTTCCGAATATTTCGTCGCCTACTGGTACCTGATCTTCGGCATCGCGTTCGGCGGCGTGTACGGCTTCCTGGCGCTGTGGAAGAAGTCGCTCGCCGTGCAGATCTTCATGGACCGGCTCGCCCTCAAAGTGCCGGTGTTCGGCGAACTCATCCGCAAGGCCACCATTGCCCGATGGACGCGCACGTGTTCCACGATGTTCGCCGCCGGGGTGCCGCTGGTGGAAGCGCTGGACTCCGTCGGCGGCGCTTCCGGCAACTGGGTCTACATGAATGCCACCAAGCAGATCCAGGCCGAAGTAGCCACCGGCAACGCGCTGTACGTCGCGATGGTCAACACCAACGTGTTCCCGAACATGGTCCTGCAGATGGTGTCGATCGGCGAGGAAACCGGCGCGCTCGATTCGATGCTGAGCAAATCCGCCGACTTCTACGAAGCCGAAGTGGACGACGCCGTCGACGCCCTGTCTTCGCTGATGGAACCGATGATCATGGTGGTGCTGGGCGTACTGATCGGCGGCATGGTGATCGCGATGTACCTGCCGATCTTCAAAATGGGCCAGGCTGTCTGATGCGACGGGCATGGCTGCGATTGCCGGCCTGACCGACAGTTCCGTTTTCCCCTGGGTAGCGCTGGCCTTCGGCCTGTGCGTCGGCTCGTTCCTCAACGTGGTGATCCATCGCCTGCCAAAAATGCTGGAGCGCGAGTGGCGGGAGCAATGCGCGGAGCTCGGAACAGGGGAACCCTACGGTTCCCCCGTACCCCCTCCCCAACCGCAAACCGGAAGCACCGAGCCTCGCCCTGCCCCTGCGAAGGCCGAGCCGTACAACTTGATCGTTCCGCGGTCGGCGTGTCCGCAGTGCGGGCACAGGATCACGGCGCTTGAGAACCTGCCGCTGGTTTCCTACGCGGTGCTGCGCGGAAAGTGCTCGGCGTGCGGCGCCAGGATCAGCCCCCGCTACCCCCTGGTAGAACTGGCCGCCGGCCTTGCCGCAGGCTACGCCGCACTGCGTTTCGGGTTCTCCGCCGCCGGATTCGGCGCGATGCTCTTCGCATGGGCGCTGATCGCCCTCGCGGTCATCGACTTCGACACCCAGCTGCTGCCCGACGACATCACGCTGCCGCTGCTTTGGGCCGGACTGCTCCTGAATCTGGCCGGTACATTCGTGCCGTTGAGTGCTGCCGTGATCGGCGCAGTCGCCGGCTACCTTTCCCTGTGGAGCGTCTACTGGCTGTTCAAGCTGATCACCGGCAAGGAAGGCATGGGCTATGGCGACTTCAAGCTGCTGGCGGCGATCTGCGCATGGCTGGGGTGGCAAGCCCTCGCCACGGTCATCCTTTTGTCTTCGGTGGTCGGCGCGTCGGTGGGCATCGCGCTGATGGTGCTGGCAAAGCACGGGCGCGACAAACCGATTCCTTTCGGCCCCTATTTGGCGGCAGCGGGGTTCATTGCGCTTTTCTGGGGCGAGACGATCAGCCGCAGATACCTGACCCTCCTGTCCTGACCGGTCGACAGGGGCGCTTCAGATGGCTTACGTGATCGGACTGACCGGCGGAATCGGCAGCGGCAAGAGCGCCGTGGCGGACCAATTTGCGCTGCTTGGAGCTGCGGTGGTGGACACCGACGCGATCGCCCACGAGCTGACTGGTCCGGGCGGGGCGGCAATTGCCGGTGTGCTCGGCCTGTTCGGCGCGGACTGCATCGCGTCTGACGGCGCCATGGACAGGAAGAAAGTGCGCGAACTCGTTTTTGCCGACCCCCCCGCGAGGCAGAAACTCGAGGCACTGCTGCACCCCATGATTCGAGCCGAATCGCAGTGCCGCATAGCGGCCGCGACGGCCGCGCCCTATGTCGTACATGTCGTGCCTTTGCTCGTGGAGTCACCTGACTATCGCGCCCGGGTGCAACGCGTACTGGTGATCGACTGCGCCGAAGACGTCCAGGTCGGGCGCGTCATGGCCCGCAGCGGACTTGGGCAGGACGAAGTACGCCGCATCATCGCGGCGCAGGCGTCACGCGCCGCGCGGCTCCAAGCCGCCGACGACGTGATCGACAACAGCGGACCGCTCGACGCCCTGCGGCCCCAGATTCTCGCGCTGCATGAACGCTATCTCGCGCTAGCGCGGCAGGCAACTCCCGCATGAGCTCAATACGCGATTGCCTGCCGCAGCCAATTGCTTCAAAATTCAGCGAATTTCCGCCTTCCCCCGGTGCGAGTCCGGACTGACAACGGCGCGGTCGTGATCACCTACGAGTACCCGCTCAACGAACGTATCCGGACTCTCCTGCGACTGGAGGATCTGTTCGAGCGCTCGGGGCATTTCATCAGCCAGCCAAGCCCGCAGGACCACCATGTCGCCTTGCTCACGCTGTTCGAAATAATGGAAGTCGCAGGCCGCGCGGACCTCAAGTCCGACCTGCTGCAGGAGCTGGAGCGCCAGAAGCAGGTGCTGCGCGCCTTTCGCAACAACCCGGAAATCTCCGAAGACGCGCTCAACCAGGTGCTCGCCGACATGGAGCAGGCCTCCACGGCTTTGTTCGGCATGACCGGCAGGATCGGCCAGTACCTGCGCGAGAATGAATGGCTGATGTCGATCAAACAGCGCACCGGCATTCCCGGCGGCGCATGCCAGTTCGACCTGCCCTCGTACCATTACTGGCTGCACAAGGCCTCCGACGAACGAGGACTGCAGCTGGCGGACTGGACAAGCCCGCTGTACCCGTTGCGCGACGGCGCGGCGATCATTCTGCGCATCCTGCGCGAGTCGGGCAAACCCGCGCAATACGTCGC
>JANMXB010000344.1:0-2605 GCA_031380765.1 Pseudomonadota bacterium
TTCTCGACCAGGAGTAAGGAATGTCAGTTGCTCCGCCGGGCCAAGCCGGTTTCGGTCGAGACGCAGCGCATCGCCGAAGCGATGAAGCACGCAGGGCGCTGAAAGTAATTACTGCCAGATTCGTCGATACATCCGCATGGATACTGGCTCCGCAGCCGAATTACTGCCATGGGCGAAACTCGGCCGAGCTGCAAGGCTGAACCGGGATTCGGGAGCGACGCTCATTCCCGATACCCCGCTTCGCGCTGGTGCCGGAGGCGCAGGACGCGAACCACATCCCGGGCGGGATCGAAGACGTAGAGCCCGAGATACCCGGAGTTTCCCCGCGAGATGACCAGCTCGCGCATCTCCCCCTCGACGCGGCGGCCCACCATCGGATGGCTGGCCAGGATTTGCGTCGCATCCAGCACGAGCCCGAGCGTATCGACGGCCGCCTCGGGTGACTTCTCGATCAGGAACTCGGTCAGGCGCTCCAGGTCGGCAAGCGCCTCGGGAGAGAAGACTACTTGCGCCACTTCACCGGTCTGGGGCGCTTCACCTTCTCGCCGCGCGCCCTGGCGAGGATGTAGGCGTGCACATCCTCAGCCGCGTAGCCCATGCCACTGTCCAGCATGGCGAGATTCGCGTGCCTGGCGTCATCCAGGAAGCCGCGGTACCGCTTGGCCGCGTCGACGTGCTCGCTCAACGCGCGCACCATGATCGCGTGCGTGGTTTCGCCGGAGTCCCGCGCGAGCTTGTCCAGCTCGGCCTTGAGCGCGGCAGGCAGCTTGAGGCTGGTGGCGGTGACGGCCATGGAGAATCTCTCAGGAACGATGTTTGGGTAGTCGGATTTTACTACCTGTGCGCCCCCGGTGAAGGACGGGTTTCGTGAACGGCGCATACTCGCCACGCGGCACACCGCAACTTCAATCCGGAGGATCGACATGGCACTCGACAACGCTTTTTTCGCAACCTGGCAGCCGCGCGCGCTGGGACTTCTGCGCATCATCACGGGTTACCTTTTCATTTGGCACGGGACGGCAAAACTCCTCGGCACGCCGCACGTGGCGATGTTCGACGGGTTGCAGTTGATGTCGCTGATGGGCCTGGCGGGAATCCTCGAACTCGTTGGCGGCGCGCTGATCCTGGTGGGTCTTTTCACCCGGCCGGTCGCGTTCGTGTTGAGCGGCTTCATGGCGGTGGCGTATTTCATGGCGCACGCAACCCAGGGCAACCCGCTGTTGCCGATGCTCAACAAGGGAGAGCTCGCGGTGCTCTATTCGTTCGTATTCCTGTACTTCTCGGTCGCGGGCGCGGGCGCGTGGAGCGTGGACGCGATGCGCAAGGGCGGCGCGGCGCGCGCCTGTCGCGGCGCGCGGGGTACAACCCCCGCAACTTCGCCTTCAGTCCCGACGGCGCCACTGCCACCAAGGCAGCGCGCTCGGCCCGCGTGAGAAACAACGGCGAGAGCTGCGGAGTTTCGCCGAGCGAGAATCCGAGGCGAGGGGTGCCCTCGATCCCCAGCCCTGCGGCGCGCAATCTCTCGACGTCCCGGTACACCGTTCGCTTGCCCGCCCCCGTGGCCGCGGCGAGCGCGGAGGCAGACTGCGCAACCCCGTCGGCGAGCATCATGTAGATCAAGGCAAGCCGCATCGGGCGGGAGGTAATGCTGCCATATTCTTCACTGGATGCCATCTGCGCCTCGTTCTCCGGTCGATATGTTGCCACTATACCTCTTCGAGCCTGGGTCCTCTTGCCGCAGCGCAACGTCTGGACTATCGTGCGTGCACAACTATTCCAAAGGGGGTTGAAGATGAAGATCCTTCGCTTTGGCGCCGTTCTCCTCGGCTCTACGCTCCTGCTCCTTGTCTCTGCCGTCCACGCGCAAGACAAAGTGCTGCGCGTCGTCCCCCACTCCAACCTCGCGGTCCTCGACCCGATCTGGACGACCGCCTACATGAGCCGCAACCACGGCTACATGATTTACGACACGCTGTTCGGCACCGACGAGAAGAATCAGATCAAGCCCCAGATGGTCGAGGAATGGTCGGTGTCGCCCGACAAGCGCCTGTGGACATTCAAGCTTCGCCGCGGACTGGAATTCCACGACGGCAAGCCGGTCACGGGCGAGGACGTCGTTGCCTCGCTCATCCGTTGGTCGAAGCGCGACACCCTCGGGCAGACGCTTGCGACTTTCATCGAGCGCATGGACGCCCCGTCGGCGGATACTTTCCGCCTGTTCCTGCGCGAGCCGTGCGGCTTCGTTCTCGAGGCGCTGGGCAAGCCTTCGGCCAACGTCCCGTTCATCATGCCCAAGAGAATAGCGGACACCGACGCCTTCAAGCAGATCGAGGACGCGACGGGCTCGGGCCCCTACATTTTCAAGCGCGACGAGTTCAAGCCGGGCGCAATCGCGGTCTACACCCGCAACCCGAAGTACGTGCCCCGGAAAGAGCCCGCCTCCGGCACCACCGGCGGGAAGGCCGTCTACGTCGAGCGCGTCGAATGGATCTTCGCGCTGCGCGATGCCCAGACGCAGGTGATCGCGCTGCAAAAAGGCGAGATCGACATGATCGAGCGCGTGCCGTTCGAGCAGGTCGTGCCGCTGCGCGCCGACAAGACGATC